>JAYVJQ010000376.1:0-3969 GCA_043769055.1 Allobrachymonas sp. | reverse complement strand
GGCATTGATGCGCTCTCGCGCACTTTGTTTGGCAAAGCCGCGCATGGACTGGATGCGCGGGAAGCTGCGATTAGCGCGGCGCTGGTGCGCGCGCCCAATGCAAAGGCGGCTACGGTGGGCCAGCGCGCCTGCGGCGTGCTGCGCGCGATGCAGCCCACCACACCACAAGAGTGCGAGGCACTGCAAGCCTACACAGCCGCCGTGTTGCCGCGCAAGGCTTGGCAGCCGAGTGATGGCCCTGCGCCACATGTGGCGCAAAAACTGCTTAATCCTTTGCCGCATGTGGCACGCAAGCTATTGGCTTCCAAACCGGCGATCACGCAATCCAGCCTGCATGCACCCTTGCAGCGCCACGCATTGCAAACCCTGCGTCAACATTTAAGCGAGCTGCGTGGCCGTAACGTGGAAGATGGCGCGGTGGTGGTGCTGGATAACGCCTCTGGTCAAGTGCTCGCCTATGTGGGCTCATCAGGTGATTTGGGCGATGCGCAAGAAGTGGATGCTGCCGCTGCATTGCGCCAAGCCGGCTCCACGCTCAAGCCATTTTTGTATGCGCAAGCGATTGCCGAGAACCGCATCACCGCCGCCTCGCTGCTCGAAGATTCGCCTGCGCATATTCCTACTGCCAGCGGCCTGTACATCCCGCAAAACTACGACCGCAGCTTCAAAGGCTGGGTGAGCGTGCGCACGGCGCTGGGCGCATCGCTCAATGTGCCGGCGGTGCGCGCACTCGTCATGGTCTCGCCCGAGGCATTTGCGCAGCAGTTGCGCGCGGTGGGCTTGCCACTGAAGAATGATGGTGATTTTTATGGCTACAGCTTGGCCCTAGGCAGCGCGGATGTGTCGCTGCTCAGCCTCACCAATGCGTATCGCACGCTAGCCAATGGTGGGCGCTATTCGCCAACTAGTTTCAGTTTGTCGCCAGCGCCGAAGTTCACCGCTGCGCTCAACCCCGAGAGCAGCTTCATCGTGAGCGATATGCTGAGCGACAACAACGCACGCGCCCGCACCTTCGGCACCGACAGCGTGCTCACCACACGCTTTTGGAGCGCTGTGAAAACGGGCACGAGCAAAGACATGCGCGACAACTGGGCGATTGGCTTTTCGCAGCGCTACACCGTGGGCGTGTGGGTGGGCAATGCCAGCGGCGAGAGCATGTGGGATGTAAGCGGCGTGTCGGGCGCAGCACCTGTGTGGGCGAGCGTGATGGGCTTTTTGCATCAAAGGCAGCGCAGCGATCCGCCCAAGCCGCCCGCAGGTTTGAGCGCCGCGCACGTGGCTTTAACCTCGCCCAGCGGCGCGCCGATTGAGGCTGCGCGGCGGGAATGGTTTATTGCAGGTAGTGAAGTCAGCACTATCAATTCAATAGCACTCCGCGCAGATTCCTTCCCGGCTAGTGGCTCAAAAAGCTTAAAAAATACCGATCAAACAGCTTCTAAAATCACCAGCCCCGCGCAGGGCACGGTCATTGCGCTCGACCCCGATATTCCACCGCAGAGCCAGCGTTTGCAGCTTCGCGCGCAGGGTATGAATGCACGCTGGCTCCTCAATGGGCAGAGCCTTGGCGCATCCAAAGACATCGCTTGGCTGCCCATGCCGGGTCGCCATACCTTGCAGCTTGCAGATGCACAAGGCAAGGTGCTTGATGAAGTGAAGTTTGAAGTGCGCGGAGCATCTTTTAAAACCGCCAGCGTGAAAACCACGTCGCACCGCGCAAAATAATTTCACGCAAGCGCAGCGCAGTTTCACAAGTGCATGGGCTACGATGCAGGGCATCAACCCATCAGAGACAAGCCATGACCGATCTATCCAAAGTTACCTGTATCGAAGATTTACGCGTGATGCATCAAAAGCGCGCGCCACGTATGTTTTACGACTACTGCGATTCCGGCTCATGGACAGAGAGCACCTACCGCGCCAACAGCGATGATTTTCAAAAGATCAAGCTGCGCCAGAGAGTGGCCGTCAACATGGAAGGCCGCAGCACGAAGACTACGATGATTGGCGAACAGGTGAGCATGCCCGTGGCTATTGCGCCCACGGGGCTCACTGGCATGCAGCATGCCGATGGCGAAATCTTAGGCGCGCTGGCTGCCAAAGCATTCGGCATTCCGTTCACGCTCTCCACCATGAGCATTTGCTCGATTGAAGATGTGGCGCAGGCCACCAATCGTCATCCGTTTTGGTTTCAGCTATATGTGATGCGTGATCGTGATTTCGTTGAGCGTTTGATCGACCGCGCCAAAGCCGCCAATGTGAGCGCGCTGCAAATTACGCTCGATTTGCAAATCTTAGGCCAGCGCCACAAAGACATTAAAAATGGCCTCTCCGCACCGCCCAAACTCACCTTACCCAACATTTTGAACATGATGACCAAGCCCGCGTGGTGCTTGGGTATGCTCGGCACGCAACGCCGCGAGTTTCGCAATATTGTGGGTCACGTCAAAGGTGTGGAAAACATGAGCTCGCTCGGCGAATGGACGGCGCAGCAGTTCGACCCGCGCCTCAATTGGGGTGATGTGGAATGGATCAAAAAGCGCTGGGGCGGCAAGCTCATTTTGAAAGGCATTCAAGATGCAGAAGACGCGCGCTTAGCGGTGGATAGCGGCGCAGATGCCCTCATCGTCTCCAATCACGGTGGCCGCCAACTCGATGGCGCGCCCTCCTCCATCACCGCCCTGCCAGCCATTGTGCAAGCGGTAGGCAAAAACATCGAAGTCTGGATGGACGGCGGCATCCGCAGCGGCCAAGACGTCCTCAAAGCCCGCGCCCTCGGCGCGCAAGGCACACTCATTGGCCGCGCATGGCTGCATGGCTTGGGCGCAGCGGGTCTTGCTGGTGTGACCAAGGCCCTAGAGATTATTCACAAAGAATTGGATCTCACGATGGCGTTTTGCGGCCGCACGGATATCAACACCGTCGATCAAAGTATTTTGTTGCCGGGGACTTTTCCGACGGTTTGAGAACCACCGCTTGGCACGCAAGGAGTTGCGATTAGCGCAGCACCCATTCGCCCTGCGATTTGATCGCTTGATACATCGCGTCCGGTGCCAAATCCAAATCTCCTGGCCACACTACAGCCCCGCCGTCAATGTGAGCCTGCTCAAACAAAATCGGATCTTTAAGCGCTGCAAACACGCCCGTTAGATGGCTTGGCTCAAAACGAACCTTTCCCGTTGTTCCGTCAGCAAACTTGACTTGAAGCGCCAAAGCGGCAATCGTCTTCACATCAACAACATCCCATTCCATAGCAGCCTCATTTTAAAGGTTCAATAGGATTTGGCTGCTGCTTGTCCATGCACAGCCGCCAGTCATCAAGTAGCTCTTGCTGGTGCAGTTCTGCCCAATCCAGCACCAGCTCTTGCGCACGACGCGGCAATTGCCCGCTGGCAATCTCAAGCAATCGAATGTCCACGGTCGCTTTGAACTCGGCATACTGCACATGAAAATGCGGCGGTGCGTGATCGTTAAAGAACATCCGAATCAGAATGCCGTAGAAGGAACTGATAGTTGGCATAAGTCATTTCTTGAATTAATTTGATTTTAGCCAGCAGTTGAGGTGTCACCACCACTTGGCTTACGCCGACGGCGGCGGCGTTTCTTGGGGGCATCGCTGCCTTCGCCTTCGTGCGCTGATTCGTCTTGGCCATCAGCCTCTTGCGAATCCGAGTTATCACCCGCAGGTGCGGCAGGCTTCGCACGCACAGGCTTCGCCACTTTCACCGCGCGCGGCGCAGCTTTTTGCTCTTCTCTGGCCAGCTTCGCCAAATCCTCCCGCCCCGCCTGATCGGCCTCGGAGAACTCCAACCACCAATCGGCCAAGCTCACGGGTACTTCGCCCGTCTCTGCGCGCAGGCGCAGGAAATCGTAGCCAGCTCTGAAGCGCAGATGCTCAACTAAGCTGAAAACGGAGCTGCTGGTGCGTTTGTCGAAGCGGGGTTGCATCATCCAGATTTCGCGCATGTCGGC
>JAYVJQ010000375.1:0-16386 GCA_043769055.1 Allobrachymonas sp. | reverse complement strand
GGGCAACGTGCGCGCGCCAATCTTCGTTTTTAGATGCTGACGTGCTCATCGGGGCGTGATCACTGTGTCTGGCGACAAGGTCGATTGCACATCTTCTTTGCGGGTTGGTAACCAGCTGCTTGGCCCGCCCACCAATTGATGTGCGTCAGGAAGGCTGTCTGAAAATACGGTCTTCGCATCAGGCGTACGGCCTTCAAAATTATGAATAGGCATCTGTGGTTTGAGCGAACGCGCATCACTGATCGACGCTGAATCCAAGAACCGAATTGGCCGACGCGTGCGCGGCGACATGCTGCTTAGCAACCCTAGTAATTCACTTTTGACATCAGTTTCCCCGTTTGAAAGCTCTCGCAATACGGCTGTGGCCACATGAAACTGTAGCGTCACCTCGGGCACTAAACCAGGTAAAGGCATCAGCCCTTGCGCAATCAGGCGCGCGCCAATTTCAGTGATACGGCTGCGGTGGGAGACACCATCAAGAATCAAACCGAATTGAGAAGTACCAACGCGCGCCACGGTATCGACATCGCGCAGCACTTTGCGTAGCTTGATCACTGCGCGAAGCACGCTTTGCTCGGCAACCGGCAAGCCATATGCCGCAGCAATCAGATCGTAGTTCACCAAAGAAATCACCACAATGGCTGCATCTTCTTTGCGCTTTTGAGCGCGCACCAAAGTTTGGCGCACGCGGTCATCAAAAATCATCTCTTTGAGCAAACCGGTGAGTGCATCTTGCGTGCCCATGTCTTGCTCGCGGGTGTTAATTTCATGCCTCTGGCGTGAGCGCACATGCAAAGCCACCATCATCATGGGCGCTTCGATCAGCAAAGCCACCACCACACCATATTGCACCACCCAAGACACGATCAGCCAACCGTACGCCCTAGCAATCGCCAACAACACAGCCAACACAAGAGGTGTGTAGGCCGCAAAAATCCATTTACCTACTGCGTCGCCGTTGCGCCAAGCGCGCACTGCCAAGGTGAGACCCACCGAGCCTACGCTGAGCATGTAGACACCTAAAATAATCACCCCTACTGAGCGCGACACAAAGAAATACAGCAAAGCCAAGGGCAAAGAACAACCACCCAGTACAAGCAACACCATTGAGATACGTCGGGCAAATCGCCGCCCCGCTAGCATTGCCTCCACAAAATAGAGCGCGCCACCGGCAGAGAGAATCGCAAGCACACCCTGCGAAGTATCTGCCCACATTGGGCTGCGATCCCAAAGCAAGTAAGCCGCGAGACCCGTGTAGGCACTCAAAGCTAAAATCATCACCAGCATGTACAGGCCGTACAAAAAATAGAGTCTGTCGCGGTAGGTATAGGCGGTCACCATACACATCAAGACCAAGGTGAACATCACTCCTACTACCCCGCCCATGGCTAAAAAGCCTTGTCGATCAGCCGCCTGGGCTGATATTTCGCTACCTATGTGCAGCGGAATACTCAGAGGTGTGCTGCCTTGAATTTGCAGGTAGTAAGTCGCCTTGCCAAACTTGGGTTCAACATGAAAGCGCGGGTAACGGCCTGGCTCTGGCCATTCGGCCACTGCGACGCGATCACCCGCTTGCAAAGCCTTCCATTTGCCATCGGTAGTTTGCTGGTAGAGAGTCACTGAGTCCAACAGAGGCAATGGTAGCCAGACCATCACATGCTCCAAACTGGCACTTTTACGCTCTACATCCAGCCTGATCCACACACGGTCTTGCGGCTTGAAATGAAACATGGTTTCTTCCGCGAGGGGCATGTAGCTTTCCAACTTACTGGCAGAAGCAGCTTGCTCTATCGTTGCCTTGCCCGGCTTTTCGTGCCAAAAATACGCTTTGGCCTCGATTTGGCCTCGCTCAGAGTCAGCAATCATCACCGCAGAGCCATGGTCAGCGTGCGCAGCTCCTGCACCCAGAGCCAGCCAAATCGCAGCACCCATCCATGCACGCAATCGCATACACTTAAAAGCTTTGCCAAAGTTGAGCGCCAGCAGTTGCGCGAGGAAATGCATCATGAGCTTGAAATGTGGAATTGTTGGGTTACCGAATGTTGGTAAATCTACACTATTTAACGCCTTGACCAAGGCAGGGATTGCCGCAGAAAACTATCCTTTTTGCACGATTGAGCCGAATGTGGGCATCGTGGAATTGCCTGATGCGCGCCTGCAACAACTCGCCGAGATCGTCAAACCCGAGAAAATCGTGCCGGCTATCGTCGAATTTGTGGACATTGCAGGCTTGGTGGCCGGTGCCAGCACGGGCGAGGGCTTGGGCAACAAATTTTTAGAGCACATCCGCCAGACCGATGCCACCGTCAATGTCGTGCGCTGCTTTGAAGATGACAATGTGATCCACGTTGCTGGCAAGGTCGATCCGATCTCGGACATTGAGGTGATTCAAACCGAGCTGTGTCTGGCCGATCTGACGGCCGTTGAAAAAGCCCTGCACCGCGTGACCAAAACCGCCCGCTCTGGCGACAAAGAGTCGATCAAGCTGGTGGCGATTTTAGAAAAATGCCAAGCTGCGCTGAATCTGGCCAAGCCCGTGCGCACGCTGGATTTCAGCAAAGAAGAGCTGCCCCTGTTGGCGCAGTTTTTCTTGATTACCGCCAAACCCGCCATGTTTGTGGCCAATGTGTCGGAAAGCGGCTTTGAAAACAACCCCTTTCTCGATCGCCTGAAGGCTTTTGCCGCCGCACAAAACGCGCCAGTTGTTGCCATTTGCGCGAAGATGGAAGCCGATATGTCGGAGATGAGCGACGAAGACAAACAGATGTTTTTAGAAGAACTGGGCCAAACCGAGCCCGGCTTGAACCGCCTGATCCGCGCCGCATTCAAACTGCTGGGCTTGCAAACCTACTTCACGGCGGGTGTCAAAGAAGTCCGCGCATGGACCATCCATGTGGGCGATACCGGCCCACAAGCTGCTGGCGTGATCCACACCGACTTTGAAAAAGGCTACATCCGCGCCCAAACCATTGCATTTGACGACTACATCACCTGCAAAGGCGAGCAAGGCGCTAAAGACGCCGGCAAGATGCGCGCTGAGGGCAAAGAGTATGTGGTCAAAGATGGCGATGTGATGAACTTTTTGTTCTCAAGCTAGCATTGCATCACTCCTGATTTGATAGCATTTTACGCATATTCTATGCCGGCTACTTGCCTTTTTTGCCTTAAGAATGCCTGATTCTGCCTTGCATCCTTGTCTCAGCTGCGGCGCATGTTGTGCTAGCTTCCGGGTAGATTTTGCAGTGCAGGAATTACTCTGCCAAGGCGGCTCAGTGCCCGATGGTTTGGCGGTGCAAGTGAACGACGCATTGTGCAGAATGCGCGGCACGGATCACACACCCGCGCGCTGCGCTGCGCTCACGGGGCAGATTGGAAAGCAGGTGGCTTGCGGCATCTACGAATGGCGGCCTTCGCCCTGCCACGAGCTAGAAGCTGGCAGTGATGCCTGCCACAACGCCCGCCGTCGCCACGGCATCGCGGAATTCGTCACTTTTTGATGTGAAAATTAGTATTTTGAGCGTTTTGCCCTTATAAAATATACCTACTTTGCTATTGTTTTTATAGTGTAATCAACATGACAGCTTCTGAATTTTCTCCCGGTTTAGTGATTCAAGGTTTCACACCATCCCTCAAGTTAAGCGATTTCAAACTCGCCGCGTTTGACATGGATTCCACCTTGATCAATATTGAATGTGTGGATGAGATTGCCGATGCTGCGGGCCGTAAAGCCGAGGTGGCTGCCATTACTGAAGCTGCGATGCGCGGTGAGATCACCGATTACAAAGATTCGCTGCGCCGCCGCGTGGCGCTGCTCTCTGGCGTGCCGGTGAGCGCGATGCAAGAGGTGCTGGACAAGCGTTTGCAGCTCAACCCGGGTGCGCTTTTCTTGACGCAAGCGCTCAAGGCTGCGGGCTGCAAGCTGCTGCTCGTCTCAGGCGGATTCACGTTTTTTACCGATCACATTCGGGATCGCTTGAAGATGGATTTTGCGCGCTCCAATGTCTTGGAGCTTTCCAATGGCAAGCTCACAGGCCGCATGGTCGATCAGGCTTGGGGCGATATTTGCGATGGTGAGGAAAAACGCAAGATGCTGCGCGAGACTTGCGCCGCTTTGGGCATTTCTCCTAAGCAAGCGATTGCCGTGGGTGATGGTGCGAATGATTTGCCGATGATGGGCGAAGCGGGTATATCGGTTGCATTCCACGCGAAGCCGAAAGTGCGTGAGCAAGCGATGGTAGCGATTAATTCGGGCGGGCTGGATCGGTTATTGGATGTGCTGCGTTGATCTGCTGCCCACTATTATTTGTATAGCACTCTGCGCATATTTTATGCCGGCCAGCGGCTTATTTTGCTTGAAATTTTTTGGTTTGAAATTGTTTGCGCTCTTGTGGCCTGCGTGAGACCTCTGCGCTCGGGCTCATGGATGCTGCGCGGGGTCGTGCGCAAGGTGCCCTTGCGCTAATGGACGAACGAAAACGCTTCGCGTTGTTCTAACCCTGTGCGGCAAAAAATCGCCCGATCGCAGAGGCCTCACACAGGCCAGGGTTATCGTTCAACCGCCGTCACCGAGTGCATGTTGAGATGTGTTCACTTTGCGAGTGTTGTGACTCTTTGATGCCGCCACCGAGTTCGCGTTGAGATCTTCAGAGTAGCAATTAGGCCGCGATGCAAGGGGCTGTGGCGGCTGGCGATTTGTGTCGCGCAAGGCGCGGGAAGTGCAATAGCACTTCACCTCGTCATTTCAGGCGACAGGTGTCGCCTAACTCCTTGCGAGACAGTATGAGCCAGACGACACAGCCCCTTGCATCGCAGCCGCTCCACACAAAATGAAGCCTTCAGAACATTACGAAATCAATAGCACTTCACGCACATTCCATGCCGGCTAAACCCCTAAAACGCTTAAAAAATCCAGCCGCCGTATCGCCGCCTCATTCGACGCCGAGCGCACTTTGAGGGCAGCCACTTCCCAAGGCAGCCACATCTGATTCACATGCTCACGCGGCGCGAGTTGCACGCGCACGGGATTCGGAATGCACAGCCCCAGCACGCGCTCGGTGTTGCGCGTGATGCCCGGCGCGTAGCGGTGCAGGTAATGCGGCCAAATGTCGTAGGTGTTTTCTAGCCGCCAATCAGTGAGATCATGACCTGGCGAATTCACATCCAGCCCGGTTTCCTCAAGCACTTCGCGCGCCGCGCAATCGAGCCACGATTCGCCCTCAAAATCCAAACTGCCCGTCACCGATTGCCACACACCCGAAGCCCTGCCCTCATCATCGGCGCGCTCGATCAGCAGCGTTTGCAAATCAGGCGTGTGGATCACGACCAGTACGGAACGGGGGATTTTGTAGCGGGTGTCTGTCGTCATACAAATGTATTGTGAACGCTGGGCCGATAATCAGCCCCATGCCTTCCCTCCAAGAATTTCACTGGCTTTTATTTGGCGCAAGCGCCGGACTGCTGATTTATCTCTCTGGCGTGGGCGCGGGCGTGATCGTCGTGCCTGTGATGGTGACTCTGTTTGGCGTGCCAGTGGCCACTGCCGTAGGCACGGCAAGCCTGTTTTCTGTGGTGTGCAAGATTGCGGCGGGTTTGTCGCATATTCAACAAAAAAACGTCTCCCGACGCTTGCTCAAAGCATTTTTGCCTGCGGCGGTTATCTCTTGCCTCTGGTTTGCGGCACTGATCAGCTTGGCGCTGCCCAGCGTGTGGCCGCAGGGCAAGGCCAGCGTAGAGCTGGGTTTGAAACTCTTGGTGCTGGCCGTGGGCAGTTTGGCCGTGGGCTCGATCTATGTGCCGCAGATCAAGCGCGCGATTGGCGCTTTGCGCATTCGCACCACCGCGCTGGCCACGGGCGCGCTGGTGGGCGCAACCGGCACAGGCGGTGGTGTGCTGGTCGTGCCCGCGCTGATGGCCGAGGGCAGCGAGAGCACGCAGCGCATCATTGGCAGCTCGCTCATCATCGGCTTGATTCTCTCGGCCGTGACGGCCTTGTTTTATGGCGCAGCGGGCAGCTTGAATCTGCCGCTGGCGCTGTGGATGACGGCAGGCTCTTTGGCTGCGATGCCACTGGCACGTTTTGTCTTCAAGAGGATCAGCGGCGAAGTGCTGACTCACCTCGTTGCCTGTTTGGCCCTGCTCGCCCTGGCCTTGCTGGCAGCCAGCATGCTGGGCTGGTTGCCACGCTAACTCCCTCAGAATCTATGCCTTCGCGGCATGAGATTTGTCCATCATCGCATGAGCATGATCGTCAGTCTCTGGTAAGATTTTCATCATTCTGTAACAAGTTTTGACTTTATAGTCGCTTCCACGACTTTTGATCAAGAAGGTTTTATGCAAGTTGTCACGCCAGCAGGGAGAGGGCGCAACATGGTCAAAGCCAGCGGCGAGCTGGCCTTGACCGTGTTCGCGTTATGCGGCTTGAGCCCAGCGCCAAGCCTGGCGCAGGCGAGCGCGCCCGTGGAGCAAATGGAGCGGCTGATGCAGTTGCAACAAGCATTGCAGTTGCAGCATGCACAGCAAATCAACCACCTGCAGCAGCAACTGCAAGCGCAAGCCCAAAGCCATGCAGCGCAAGATTGGCAATGGGTGATGGCCTTCGCTGCCCTGTTGCTGGGCTTGGCAGCACTTGCGTGGCTTCAGGCGCGCTGGCCCGCATGGCACGCAAGACATCGCGCCTGGTGGCAAGCAGACCGCGCGGCGCGCATCTCCTCCTCCGCCGATTTTTCCCAGAGCCATCTGGGCCAAGGTCAACGCATTGATCCCAGCGAGATGACTCGCCCCGGCATGCTCAAACGAATACTCAAGCGCCGCGCGAAGGGTGGATCTCCATCTGGGATGGATACCCGCACAGATTCTCACTGGCCCAAGAAAGATGTGGCTGCGCAAGATGACGATTCTCAGCTGCTGGCCGATGAAGCCTTGCGCGAATTTGAGTTGCGGCGCACTGTGGGTTTGCTGCCCGAGGCTGAGCCCGAACCTCTCGATTCCAAAAAATCTGGGCGCAACAGCCACGCAGAGCACAGCCAAGTGGAGGCCGACTGGGCGGCAATGCAAGAAGTGCCGCTCACGTCGCAGGCATCGGTCGCTGCCGCAGAGCCTGTGGCAGCGCCCACGCTACAAGATGTCAGCGCTGAAGTGCAGCGCGTGCGCAAAAGCCTGCATCGCCGCCGCATCCAGCGAGATCAACATTCTTCAGTGCCGGTAGAGGTCACAGAAGCGCTCGGTGACACGGCGCCAGCATGCGCTATTGCGCTGACCGCATCCACGCCAGCTCCACCGATGGATCTCATCGCACCCAGCGAGCAAGTTGCCGATGACGTTGCACCAACGCCAGCATTCTGCGCGGTGAACGCTCCGATTGAGTTGAATTTTCCAGCCTCTCAGCGTGGCCTGAGTGAAGGCGAAGTGCGCTTGGCTTTGGCGCAAGAATTTCGGCGCATGGGCCAAATCGAAGAAGCCGCCCTGTTGTGCGAAGAGGTGCTGCGCCAAGGCGGCGAGAGCGAGCAGCGCAGCGCGCGTTTGCTGCTGGGCTCACTGCCCGGGCACTGAGCCAGCAATTAGCAAATCACCACTTGATGCCCAATTTGACAAACAATTTGGAGAGCACAAACAGCGGGCCGACCCACAGGTATTGCAGGTCTTCCAAAAAGCTCGGTTTTTTGCCTTCGATTTTGTGGCCGATGAATTGAATAATCCATGCACCCACAAAAATCGCCACCGAGGCCATCAGCACATGCGGCTGCATGGCGTGAACCAGCCCGATGATACCGAGTGACCACACGCTCATGCTCGCAAAAAATACCCACGAAAGTCTTGCGTAATACACCATGCTGGCCGCAATAAACCCATACGCTACCCAAGGATGCACGGCAAACAACAGCCCACACATGCTGAGCATGATCAGCGGAATGGCGATGTAATGAATCAACTCGTTGGCCGGATGGGTATGGCTTGATCCGTAGTGCGCAATGAGTTGATCAACTTTGCGGAGCGTTGCGCTGGATTCTGTCGCTGAGGTGTTCATACATGTCTCCTGCTGTGCAGATTTTAGGAATGCAACAGATTCTACACACTATTAATTTAGTAGCATACTATGCATATAGTATGCCGGGCAGAGCCTTAAATCGCATAAAAATTACTCTCTCAACACCGCGCGACACCTCACGCTAAAACCACAGCTATCCGGCATTCAATCTGCCTAGAATGCGATGAAAAAATATCGCTCCGATCAACTCGTTACGCCCTGCAGGAAAAGCCCGCCGCTTTGCGAATATGATGGTGGCATGATCGATTCCAGCCAATCCACCTCGACCCGCCCGTACCTGCTGCGCGCTTTGTACGAATGGTGCGCCGACAATTCGCTCACGCCCTACATCGCTGCGTATGTGGACGACACAGTCAAAGTGCCGCGCGAGTATGTGAAAAACAACGAGATCGTGCTCAATGTGAGCATGGATGCGACCAGCAATTTAACGATTGACAACGAAGGCGTGCGCTTCAAAGCACGCTTTGGCGGCGTGGCGCGCGAAATTGTGGTGCCGATGGACCATGTGATCGCGATTTACGCGCGCGAAAATGGCCAAGGCATGGCGTTTCCTGTGCCGCAATCGGTGCTGCCGCGCGGCGAGGTGCAGCCTACGCCACAAGAGGAAAAACGCAACAGTGGCTTGCGCGCTGTACCTGAGCCTGCGCCAGAAGAGCCGACCAACATTTTGCTCATGAAATCTACACCGGCAGACTACGACAAACCGCCTGAGCCGCCACCGCCACCGCCATCGCCCGGTGCAGGAAAGTCTGCCCCCCGCCCCTCGCTCACGCGCATTAAGTAGCGCCAGCCAAAATAGCGCGCACAACACAGTAAAATACTGCCTGTCGCCGCTTTAGCTCAGTGGTAGAGCAACCGCCTTGTAAGCGGTAGGTCGTCAGTTCAATTCCGACAAGCGGCACCAAATTTTTAAGTTTCGTCTCAAGATCGCATCGCAATTTTGATACGTATCTCATTCACAGCCTGCCCATGCGTACGCAGATGCGCAGCCAGAGCAGGCGCTAATTGGCGCAATTTGGCCGCCACCGCGCTGTTGGCGGCCAGCAAGCACCATTGACCTTCATCGAGCGGCCCTGCTTGCACACCTGTGCGCATGGCTGGCGCAATCAAGGGAGTCACCAAGCGCAGGCATTGATTGGATTGCTGCGCCAATTGCGCCAGTGCCGCCAAACTAGGCGCTTGGCTTGCAGCTTGCAACACCGGCACAGCAGAGCGCACACGCACCGTGCGCAAGGGCAGGTAAGATGCAGGCCTTGGATGGGTTGGGGGTTTGAAAGCACTGCTCATGACGGGTTAAATCAGGGCGGCAAGAATTCGTTGGGAAGTACACACGATGCATTTGATTATCACGGATGCTTGGCTTGCCAAATCCAAGCCACTGCACTTAAGCGGCACGAAGTTGATTTTGGCCGGCCTTGCGCTGTCGCTGCTGCTCATGTTGACTTCGTTTGGTTTGTATCACCTGGTGTTCCTCAAGGGAGCGCGCGAAGGCTGGCCGGTGATTGGCTCGCTCGTGAAGTTGGTGGTGAAAGACGAATTTGCCCAGCGTGACCGCTTCATGCGCGAAAACCTCGATGCAATCGCCAAAAAAGTCGGCGAGATGCAGGTCAAGGTCTTGCAACTGGAGCAGCTCACCGAGCGCGTCTCGCAACTGGCCGGCGTGCCCGTGCCGCCGAGCGCCAAATTGCCCCCCGCCTCGGGCGGCGTGCTGATTGGCAATTACCCCTTGTCGCTTGAGCAATTGCAAAAAACCGTGACGGATTTAGAAGCCGTGAACAATCAAAAAGTTGATGTGCTGACCTTGATGGAATCGCGCCTGTTTGACCAAAAAATTGCCAAGCTGCTCGTGCCCACGGCCCAGCCCGTGCCCGGCTCGCATCTGGGTTCGGCCTTTGGTTGGCGCGTTGACCCGATCACCGGGCGCTCAGCCCTGCATTCAGGCCTTGATTTTCAAGCCGATCCGGGCACGCCAATTCTGGCCGCCGCTGGCGGCGTGGTGGTGGTGCAGGAATACCACGCGGGTTTTGGCAACTTGGTGGAAATTGACCACGGCAATGGCCTCATCACCCGCTATGCCCATGCCTCGGCCACGTTTGTGAAAAAAGGTGATTTGGTCAAACGCGGCCAAAAAATCGCGGCCGTGGGCTCCACCGGCCGATCCACCGGGCCACATTTGCACTTTGAAGTGTTGGCCGATGGCACGCCGCAAGACCCGCAAACCTTTCTTACCAAAGGCGGCACAACACTGCCTCCCGCCCTGCCAACAGAGGTCAACGCCAAAGTACAGAGCAAGCGCTAACTTGCCAGTCTGCTTGAAGCCAAGAAGCGCTATCCGAAAGGCTAAAATGCTGGGTTACCTTGGGAACTGCGCAAGCAGCCCCATATTCTCAGAATTCACAGAGAAAGATTACGCTTGTTTCAAGCTCGCGCCTTGGGTGCGGCAACAGGCTCTTACGCATGGCTACCAATTTCCTCACCCAGATTTTCGGCTCCCGCAATGATCGTTTGCTCAAGGGCTATCGCAAAACCGTTGAACGCATCAATGCCTTAGAAAAAGGCTTAGAAGCTTTGAGCGAAGAGCAACTCAAAGCCAAAACCACTGAGTTCAAAGAGCGCGTGGCCAAAGGCGAGGCGCTCGATGCCCTGCTGCCCGAAGCCTTTGCCGTGGTGCGCGAGGCTTCCAAGCGCGCGATGAAAATGCGGCACTTTGATGTGCAGATGGTGGGCGGCATGTCGCTGCATGATGGCAAAATTTCTGAAATGCGCACGGGCGAGGGCAAAACCCTGACTGCCACGCTGCCGGTGTATTTGAATGCACTCGCTGGCAACGGCGTGCATGTGGTGACTGTGAACGATTACTTGGCCAGCCGCGATGCCAAGTGGATGGGCAAGCTCTACAACTATCTGGGCTTGACGGTTGGCATCAACTTGCCGCAAATGCAGCGCGAAGAAAAGCAAGCCGCTTACCGCGCCGACATCACCTACGGCACGAACAATGAATTTGGCTTTGACTATTTGCGCGACAACATGGTCTATGAAGTGGCCGATCGCGTGCAGCGCGGCTTGAGCTACGCCATCGTCGATGAGGTCGATTCGATTTTGATCGATGAAGCGCGCACGCCGCTGATCATCTCCGGCCAAGCCGAAGACCACACGGATGTCTATATCGCGCTGAACAAAGTTGTGCCGCTCCTCGTCAAGCAAGAAGGCGAAGCCGATCCGCGCACAGGCGAAGGCGTGATCAAAGCAGGCGATTTCACCGTCGATGAGAAAGGCCACCAAGCGCACCTGACTGAGCAAGGCCATGAAAACGCCGAGCGCATTTTGTTCAACCTTGGGTTGATTCCCGAAGGCGCGTCGCTGTACGACCCAGCCAATATCACCTTGATGCACCATTTGAGCGCCGCTCTGCGCGCGCACCACCTTTACCACCGCGATCAAAATTATGTGGTGCAGGAAGGTGAAGTCATCATCGTTGATGAGTTCACGGGCCGCCTCATGACGGGCCGCCGCTGGAGCGATGGCCTGCACCAAGCGGTGGAAGCCAAAGAAGGCGTGCAGATTCAGGCTGAGAACCAAACGCTGGCCTCCATCACCTTCCAAAATTATTTCCGCCTGTATGGCAAGCTCGGCGGCATGACCGGCACGGCTGATACCGAAGCCTTTGAATTTCAAGAAATCTACAGCCTAGAAACCGTCATCATCCCGCCCAACAAGCCGAGTAAGCGTGATGACCAATTGGATCGCGTCTACAAAACCGGCAAAGAGCGCTACGACGCAGCCATCACCGATATGCGCGAATGCTACGAGCGCGGTCAGCCCGTGCTCGTGGGCACGACCTCGATTGAAAATTCTGAGCTGATCGCGAGCATGCTCGACATTGCCAAGCTGCCGCACCAAGTGCTGAACGCCAAGCAGCATGCACGCGAGGCCGATATCGTGGCGCAAGCCGGTAGCCCCAAGATGATCACGATTGCCACCAACATGGCAGGCCGCGGCACCGACATCGTGCTCGGCGGCAACGTGGAGAAAATGATTGCCGCAGTGGAGGCCGATGAATCGCTCGATGCCGCAGCCAAACAAAACCAAATCGACCGCCTGCGTGTGCAGTGGACGAAGGATCACGAGCTGGTGAAATCTCTGGGTGGCCTGCGCATCATCGCCACCGAACGCCACGAGAGCCGCCGCATCGACAACCAGTTGCGTGGCCGCTCAGGCCGTCAGGGCGACCCAGGCTCTTCGCGCTTTTACTTGAGCTTGGATGATCCGCTGATGCGCATCTTTGCGGGTGACCGCGTGGCCTCGATCATGGATCGCTTGAAGATGCCAGAAGGCGAGGCGATTGAAGCGGGCATCGTCACGCGCAGTATCGAAAGTGCGCAGCGCAAAGTCGAGGCGCGCAATTTTGACATGCGCAAGCAATTGCTCGAATACGATGATGTGAGCAATGATCAGCGCAAAGTGATCTATCAGCAGCGCAACGATATTTTGGATGCCAGCGAGCTGACGGGGCAGATCAAGGCCCTGCGCGAAGGCTGCTTTACTGACATCGTGCATCAGTTTGTGCCACCCAACTCGGTGGAAGAACAATGGGATATTCCTGCGCTGCAAAATGCGCTGGCGGGCGACTGGCAAATCGAGATGGATTTGGCCACGATGGTGGAAAAATCTGAGTCCATCACCGATGAAGATATTTTAGAAAAAGTGCTGGCCGCAGTGCATGCACGCTTTGACGACAAGGTTGAACAAATCGGCAAAGACAACTTCACCCAGTTTGAGCGCATCGTCCTGCTACAAAGCATCGATCAACATTGGCGCGACCATCTCTCGGCGCTGGATTATTTGCGCCAAGGCATTCACCTGCGCGGCTTTGCACAAAAGCAGCCTAAGCAAGAGTACAAGCGAGAAGCCTTTGAGCTGTTTGGCCAGCTCCTCGATGTGGTGAAAAATGAAGTCACTCGTCTTTTGATGAACGTGAAAATTCAAAGCAACGAACAGATAAGCCAAGCCACGCAAGAGCTGGAGCAGCGCGCCGAGAGCATCAGCAACGTCACTTACACCGCACCTACCGAAGACGGTGGCACGGTGTCCACGCTGGATGAAGAAACGCGCAGCAAACAACAAGTGTTGCAAGGCTCGGCTATGCCGCGCGTGGGCCGCAACGACCCCTGCCCTTGCGGCAGCGGCAAAAAGTACAAGCTGTGCCACGGTAAACTTAGTTAATCCCATTGCTATCAATAAATGAGCACTCTACGCAGGTTTTATACCGGCTAGATGCTCATTTTTCTTTAGAAATCATTGTTTTATCGCTGTAGGAGGCATTCATGGCTGTTAACTTCATACCCACCGATCCCGCCCTGCTGTACCCCGTCGCGGGCTTGCGCATTGGCGTGGCCGAAGCAGGCGTGCGCAAAGCCAATCGCAAGGATTTGACCGTGATGCTGCTCGATGAGGGTGCAAGTGTCGCAGGTGTGTTCACGCAAAATCGCTTCTGCGCTGCGCCCGTGCAAATCTGCCGCGATCATTTGGCTAAGAATCTTGGCATCCGTGCGATCTTGATTAATACTGGCAATGCCAACGCTGGCACTGGCGATGATGGCTTGGCCCGCGCCCGCTCCACCTGCTTGGCGCTGGCTCGCCACCTCGATGTAGCGCCTGAGCAAATTTTGCCGCTGTCCACCGGCGTAATCATGGAGTCGCTACCCAATGACCGTATTGAAGCTGGCTTGCCCGCTGCGCTGAAAGATGCGCAACCTGCAAATTGGGGCAAAGCAGCGGAGGGCATCATGACGACCGACACGCTGCCCAAAGCATTCAGCAAACAAGTCGTCATTGCCGGCAAGACCGTGACCGTCACTGGCATCAGCAAAGGCGCAGGCATGATCCGCCCCAACATGGCCACCATGCTCGGCTTTCTCGCCACCGATGCAGTTGTGCCGCAATCGCTGCTCCAGCAGCTGGCCAAAGACTTGGCCGATCAATCCTTCAACCGCGTCACGATTGATGGCGATACTTCGACGAATGACAGCTTCTTGGTCATTGCTACAAATAAAATAGCACTCTGCGCAGATTTAATGCCGACTAGTAGCGAATTTCTTGCATTAAAAGCCACCATGCTGCAAGTTGCCCAGCAACTCGCACAGGCCATCGTGCGCGACGGCGAAGGTGCAACCAAATTCATCACCGTCAAAGTCACGGGCGGCAAAGTGCAAAGCGAATGCACGCAAGTGGCCTACGCCATCGCCCACAGCCCCTTGGTCAAAACCGCCTTCTTCGCCAGCGACCCCAACCTAGGCCGCATCCTAGCCGCAGTCGGCTATGCAGGCATCACCGATCTCGATCAAACCAAAATCGCCCTTGATTTAGACGACGTAGCCATCGTGCGCAACGGCGGGCGCTTGGCGACATACAAAGAAGAAGATGGCGCGCGCGTCATGAAGCAAAGCGAGATCACCGTCCATATCGATCTCGGTCGCGGCAGCGCAACGGACACGGTTTGGACTTGCGATTTCTCGTATGACTATGTGAAGATCAATGCGGATTACCGCAGTTGATATCTTGGCGAGTTCTTACAAAATTTAGAAAAGAGGAACACAGAAAACACAGAAGAAAACCAAAAAAGCACAGAAAAAATACCATAGAACTCTGGGTTTATTCAATTTAACTGCTACTTCTCTTTTCTGTTTTTTCTCGGTTTTCTTCTGTGTTTTCTGTGTTCCTGTCTTTGTATTTGAATAACACTCATGAACGAACAATTCCAAGCCCTTCTTGCTCGCGCCGAGAGTCTGCTCGCCCGCGTGGAGCATATCCTTCCGCAGCCACTCACCGCCCCTGATTGGACAAGCAAGACCATCGCATGGCGCTACCGCAAGCGCGCCAGTGGGCATGGCGCTTTGGAGCCTGTGCAGCATGTGGCGTCTATTGGTTTGAGCGATCTGAAAGAGATCGACGTTCAGAAAGAAAAGATTCAGCGCAACACGGAGCAATTCGTGAGCGGGCATACGGCGAATAATGTATTGCTCACGGGCGCGCGAGGCACGGGAAAGTCGTCTCTGATTCGCGCTTGTTTGCAAGAATTCGCGCCGCGTGGGTTGCGTTTGATTGAAGTCGACAAGAGCGATTTAGTGGACTTGCCCGACATCATTGATGTGATCTCTGATCGTCCCGAAAAATTCATCATCTATTGCGATGACATCAGCTTTGAAGAGGGCGATGGCAGCTACAAAGCACTCAAATCCGTGCTCGATGGCTCCATCAGTGGCGGCGCGGCCAATATGCTGATTTATGCCACCAGCAACCGCCGCCACTTGCTGCCCGAGTACATGAAAGAAAACCTCACCTACCAGCACACGCCCGATGGAGAAGTGCATCCGGGCGAAGTGGTGGAAGAGAAAATTTCGCTGTCCGAGCGCTTTGGCCTGTGGGTGAGTTTTTATCCGTTCACACAAGATGAATACTTGGCTATCGTGGCGCAATGGTTGCGCAACCTTGGCGTTGCTGAATCACGCATCGAAGCAGCACAAAAAGAAAGCTTGGTGTGGAGCCTAGAGCGCGCCAGCCGCAGCGGGCGCGTGGCGTATCAGTTTGCGAAAGATTTTGCGGGGCGGCAGGTTTAGTTCAGCCGCGCCAGTAATTCATCGGGCGGAAAATCACGCGACGTGTGAAATACACCAGCAACAATCACCGTCGATTCCTCGATGAACACATAGGCGATGTAGGGTGCACCAGTGATCACCAGCTCGCGAAATCCATCAAGCCGCGAAGGCCGAGTGCGCATCGCAAACATCTCCAAAGAATTCACCTGATCGCGAATTCGGTCACCGACTTTGATGGCGATTTCCCAATTGACGTTCAAGACATACCAAAGCTCAATTTCTGTGACATCATTCTTCGCGCTTTGCTGCCAGCGCACCTCATAGTTCATACCCGAACACCGTCTGCATGATTTGAAGAGATTACTTTGTCGTTCAAATGTTCTGCAAGTCGCGCCTTCAAGGCCGCTCTAGCTCCTGCAACGACTTCTTCGTGGGAATAAGTCTGTTCACCAGCGCGATAAGCCGCCAAGCGTTTGGCGAGCATCGCATCCACCCATTCATCATGTCCGGGCGCTTTGGGTAAACAAGAATCTTGAATGAAGATGCCGAGCGGATCATCCATCGACACCATCATGCCCACTGATCGCCCGTTCTTAGTGACGATCACCGGCTCACGCTGCATCGCATCGAGAAATTCACCGAAATGGATTTTAGCTTCTTTGGCGGTGAAGGTTTTCATGGCTTAAAAGGATCAAAGTGACTACTTCGGCTATTTTAAGCCTCAGATTTTATCAAAAAGTGGCTTTT
>JAYVJQ010000374.1:0-8550 GCA_043769055.1 Allobrachymonas sp. | reverse complement strand
ATAAATAGTTAATTTCATTTGATTTAAAGTTTCAGGCTTCACAATCCGCTGCATGAATACCTTTCTCACCGGCATGCTGCTGAGCCTGTCTCTCATTGTTGCTATTGGTCCGCAAAACGCACATGTGCTGCGCATGGGGCTGCTGCGCTCGCATGTGGGCATCACGGTAGCCGCTTGCGCTGTGACCGACGCGCTGCTCATTGCGATTGGCGTGTTTGGCTTGGCGCAACTGGGCAACTTATCGTCCAGCATCAGCGCGGCCTTGATCGGCGCATCCATTTTGTTTTTGCTCAACTACGGCTGGCAAGCGGCCAAACGTGCCAGTAAGCCTGCGGCGCAAGGCTTGCTGGCCGTGCAACAAGATGCGCCGCGCACGCCTGCTCACGCGCTGTCCAGCGCCTTGGCTTTTTCTTGGCTCAATCCGCATGCTTGGGTCGATACCGCTGTCATCATCGGCACGGCTTCGCTGGCTTATCAGCAGCCTGCCAACATGGTATTTGGATGGGGTGCAGCCGTGGGCTCGGCAGTGTGGTTCATCACACTCGGGCTTGGCGCTTCCGCTTTGTCCAAACATCTGGCGCATGCGGCCGTGTGGCGTGCGATTGATGTGTTGGTGGCGCTCACGATGTGGGGCACAGCGGCTTGGCTGGCCTGGGGTTTGCTCAAGCCATGAAAAAAGCCGCCGGCATGATGCCAGCGGCTTGATCACGAACAATAGCTGAAGTTTATTGAATCACAATCGGTGTTGCTCCAGCAGCGCAGCTGTTGGAGTAGGTATAGACCAGATTCACGCCAGCAATCGAGGCACCAGACAAAGCCGTATCTAGAGAGAGATTGCCAGCAACGCATTGGCCCACCAATCCTGTGACGCAGAAGTTGTAGTTGACGGGTATGCCTTGAACACTGCCATTGACACCAATGCCGCAAGTACCGCTGCCGCCGCCAGCGCCTGTGCCGCTGATCGTGATGCCCGCACCATTGAAGCTAAAGGTCAGAGGCGAGCCGCTACCATTGATGGCGGTAAATGCGAGTGAGAAGTTGGCTTGCAAACCATTGAATGAGGTCGCATTGATAGCTTGGCCAATGAACTGTTCAAAAGTGAAGCCGCCGCCCTGAGTTTGGACATATTGCGACACAGCACGCAACACGCGGCCATAGTCATTCACTGTGCCAGAAACTGCGGGCAAGGTGGTGAGCAAATTGGTGCTGCCTAGGCCAAACTGAGTGGCCAAATTGGTTAAGGCTGTATTAAAGCCAGCGCTGGTGTTGCCCGCATAGCCGTAGGCTATATAGGTCAACGGCGTGACGTGCACCGTTTGTACACCGCCGTTGGCTCTGACAATGGCTTTGAGTTGGTTCAGTGGCGTGCTCACTCCAGTGGCTTCGTCAATATATGCACCACCCTGAACTTCGATCACGACATCACCCAGATAGCTGATGACCAGCGAGTAAGTGCCCGCTGGGCTGGTGGTTGTCGTGCCCAGTACAGCGCCGCTGCTTGCATTCAACACCCTGACCGTTGCACTACCGACAGGCCCTTTGACGGCGCTGCCGGAAATCGTTGTAGATGCCGTAGGCGTAGCAACGCTGGTGCTATCGTTTCCGCCGCAGCCAGTGAGCAGAGCGGCGGTCAGGGCAATGCCTGCCGAAAGAGAAGCCAGAATTTTTCGCATGATGTTTGTCCTTTCAAGACGTGTGAACGAATGAAAGGAGTGTCATTTTTTTGCCTAAATTCAACCATCCCTTATTCGAGGGGGATAGGCATCCCGCATTTAGGGGAGGCTGGCGCAAGAAGCGCTCAAGCTTGCGCTATGCGCTGAAACAAACCGCCAGGCAGGCGAGCTACCTCGCCGGCCAACTCCAGCTCCAGCAACTGTGCTTGCAGCATGGCAGCGGATATGCCAGTGCGGGCAATCAGGGCATCGAGGCTCACGGGATCGTGGCCGAGGGCTTGGAGCAGCGCACTTTCGTCTGGCGGGGCATTATCAAGGTCTTTTTGGCCACTACCCGGCATAGAATCTGCGTGGAGTGCTATTGAATTAATAGTATTCCCAGTGGCGATTAAACGCAGCGGTAACTCCTCCAGCACATCTTGCGCGCTCTCTACCAGCTTGGCGCCTTGCTTGATCAGGTGGTGACAGCCTTTGGATTGGGGGTTGTGGATCGAGCCGGGAATTGCGAAAACTTCTTTGCCTAAATCGAGGGCTTGGCGCGCGGTAATCAGCGATCCCGATTGGATTGCGGCTTCCACCACGAGTGTGCCTTGCGTGAGCGCAGCAATCAGGCGGTTGCGACGCGGGAAGTTCTCAGAGAGCGGCGGCGTACCGATAGGAAATTCGCTCATGATCAGACCGCGCTGCACTATTGCGTGCGCCAGATCGTGATGGCGCTTGGGGTACACGCGATCTAAGCCCGTGCCGACGATAGCGATGGTTGAGCCAGCATCTGAGCCCATCTCTAGCTGCGCATCGAGCGCACCTTCATGCGCTGCGCCATCGATACCGAGAGCGAGGCCACTGACGATGTGAGCACCTGCTTGCGCAAAGCTCTTGGCAAAGCTACGCGCGTTTTGCAAGCCTTGTGGGGTGGCATTGCGGCTGCCGACAATAGCAATATCGTTCGCTATTGATTTAGTAGCAATGTCTTCAAATACTATGCCGGCTCCAGTCACATAAAGCAACAAAGGTGGGTCAGCCAAGGTGAGCAGAGAGCGTGGGTAGTTGCTGTCGGCCAAGCTGCACACATGGCGAATCAAGCCGCTGGCTTGCTCTGCTTGCAACCAATGCCAAGTTGCATCCAGCAGCGCCTCGTGCTCTGGTGCTGGGGCTGCGAGCAAGGCTTGGCTCAGGCGCTGGCCAATGACCTGCGTGAGCGCAACTGGGCTTTGCGAAAAAATATCTTGCGGCAGACCAAAAGCGGCCAGCAGTTTGCGCGCTCCAAGCAGACCAACACCGGGAGCAAGCTGCAATCGCAGCCAAGCTGCGAGATCCTCGCGCGTCATCAAAGTGCTTAAAGCAGAGAATTAACGCGGGTTGACCAAGCGGTCGCCAACTTTGACACCGTCATTGATTTGTAAGATCAGCGCGTATGAGACCTTGTCGAAGGTGCGAAACACCATGGCCAAGCCATTGCGTTCATCGGGCAGTTTGATCTCTTCTCGCTTGCCTTGCGCCCCCGTGCGATCAATTACATTGAGGCCATCTTTGATAATGGCGAATACATGGCCTACTTCCAAGCCATCGGAGGCACCTTTATTGAGGCTGATCACCGCATTTTGGCCCGCTCGGGCGACTGTGTTGCCGTACATACTCATCACGCGCACACCTTCGATCGCTTTGCTGGGAGCGCGCGGCGCGTAGGTGGGGAAATCGCGCTTGGGCTCAGGCAGCAGGCGATCACCAGCGCGCATTTCCTCTTTGTTGGTCACGATGTCAAAGGTGGCAGGCACGATCTCTTTGGCAGGTTTGCCATCTTTGCCAGTGATCTCGCGCACGCTCTCGCCGCGCGCTAAATCAGCGGAGCCGACGAATTGCGCTTCGTAGGCCATGATCAGGCCTGTATTCGGGTCACGCAGTGGTGTGGCATTGCGATAAACGCGGTAACGCGAGGGAGAAGTTTTTTCGGTGGCCAGATCTCCGGCCTTGGTCGAGCGTGCGTACACGCGGTCGCCCTTGGCAAACAGCACACGCTCGTTGTCAGCGCCAATCAGGCGAGGCGCATTGTTGTGCGTGGCTTCATCGACCAAGATGGGCTCAGCCAAGAATGGCTCCAACAAGCTGGATGACAGCGTAGGAATCGCCGCATCAGCCAGCGATTCATAGCGAGTGCGCGGCGAGACTTTGACAGTTTGCAAATCGCCTGCACCACTGGCACGTGCGCGCAAAATAGCCCGCCCAGAGCTTTTATCCAGCACCAGTACTTGGCCGGGGTAAATACGATGCGGGTTACGAATATCGTTCAAATTCATGCCCCACAGCTCGGGCCAGCGCCATGGTTGCTTCAAATACAGTCCAGAAATAGCCCAAAGTGTGTCACCGCTTTTGACCGTGTAGCTGTCGGGTGCATTGGCAGCAAGTTCATCTAAGGCAACGCCAGCTTGAGCCACGCGCTGGGCGGTGGCTTTTTGTGCGGGGGTGGTGACCAACTGCGCCAAGGCCAAGCCTGTGGCGGTGCCAAAACCGGTGCAAACCAGTGCGGCTGCCAACAGGCGATGCTTGATTCGGTAGGTGTGGTGGTGCTTCATGCGTGTTTTCCCACTGGATTGAAACTAGAAATTACTATCAATTTTGATCTTAACCTATTGATTTGGCAAGATTTCTTCAAAATTTGATGGTAACACCCACCGCCAGATGCCCGAAATATTGCGAAAATACGTCATTTCCGCCGTTGGCTCAACTTTTGTGCCGTCGGCTCTTCCATGCTCGCAGGCTGTTTTCATGACTTCTTCCCAGATTTTGCCCATTCTCCATTACCCCGATCCGCGTCTGCACACGGTGGCCAAGCCCGTGAATCTGGGCAGCGGCGTGGATTCGCGCCTCAAGGACTTGATCGCCAACATGCTGGCCACGATGTACGACGCGCAAGGCATTGGCTTGGCTGCCACTCAGGTGGACGTACACGAGCGCCTGATCGTGATCGACACCAGCGAAGAGCGCAACTCAGTCCTGGTGTTGATCAACCCAGAAATTCTCTGGGCCAGCCCCGAGAAGCAAAAAGGCGATGAAGGCTGCTTGTCTGTGCCCGGCATCTACGACGGCGTGGAGCGCAGCACCTCCGTGAAGATCAGCGCAGCCGATGAGCATGGCAAAGTGCGTGAAATTGAAGCTGATGGCTTGCTGGCCGTGTGTATTCAGCATGAGATGGACCATTTGCAAGGCAAGGTATTTGTCGAATACCTCTCGCCGCTCAAGCGCACGCGCATCAAAGGCAAGATGGCCAAATTAGAGCGCGAAGAATCCTCTTCGCGCAACTAAACATGAAAGTCATCTTCGCGGGTACACCCGAATTTGCCCGGGTGGCGCTCGAAGCGTTGAAGCGCGCTGGCTTTGAAATCGAACTCGTGCTCACCCAGTCTGATCGGCCTGCCGGGCGCGGCATGAAGCTGCAAGCCTCGCCAGTGAAACAATTTGCGCAAGAGCAGGGCATCTCAGTGGCGCAGCCGCGCAGCTTGCGGCTCGATGGCAAGTATCCAGAAGATGCAGCAGCGGCCAAAGCTGCAATCGAAGCAGCGCAGGCCGATGTGATGATCGTGGCCGCTTATGGATTGATCTTGCCGCAGTGGGTTTTAGATACACCGCGCTTGGGTTGCTTGAACATTCATGCATCGCTGCTGCCGCGCTGGAGAGGCGCTGCGCCGATACACCGCGCGCTGCAAGCGGGCGATTCTGAGACGGGCATCACCATCATGCAGATGGATGCGGGGCTTGATACGGGCGATATGCTGTTGGTAGAAAAACTACCGATTCAAGCGCATGACACCACGCCTAGCTTGCACGGCAAACTCGCAGTGCTTGGTGGCCGCTTGATTGTGGAGGCGCTAGAAATCGCCGCCTACGGACAGCTCACTCGCACGCCGCAACCCACGCAAGGCATCACCTACGCTTCAAAAATAGACAAATCCGAAAGCGCTATCGACTGGAAACTCGGCGCTGCACAAATCGAACGCAAAATCCGCGCATTTCAGCCCTCTCCCGGCTGCACGGCGGTGCTGCGCGGCGAAACCATCAAGCTGTGTGCAGCACAAGTGATGCATGCAGATCACTATCAAAATAGTAGCACTCCACGCAGTATCGATCCCGGCTACCCCCTGATTTTTGCCTTGAACTCTGATGGAATCGATGTGCAATGCAGCGCCGACCCGCAAGACAGGCTGAGTATCACCGAGCTGCAACGCGCAGGCGGAAAGCGCATGAGTGCGGCAGAATTTTTGCGCGGTTTTCCGTTGCAAGCAGGCGACAAGCTTTGACTAAACCGCGCGTCTGGCAGCATCCAGAATTTCTGCAAGGCGCAAAAGACATGAGCCATGTCGCGCCGGGCATTGCCGCTTGGGGCTTGATGACGGGCGTGGCCATGATGAAGTCAGGCCTCTCGCTGATCGAGAGTTTGGCCATGGCGCTTTTGGTGTTTGCCGGCAGCTCGCAATTGGCCGCCATGCCGTTGATTTTGGCCGGCGCACCGATTGGGGTGATTTTGGCCACGGGTTTTTGTGTGAACCTGCGCTTTGTGGTGTTCAGCTTGCATCTGCGGCCTTACATGATGCATCTGCCGCTGTGGCGCAGGCTGCTGGGCGGCTACCTCACGGCAGATTTGACCTATGTGCTGTTCACCCAGCGCTTCTCGCAGCCCAGCGATGAGCCCACGCAGCGCGAGGCTCAGCAAGCATATTTGCTAGGCAACAGCTTGGTCAACTGGGGCTCCTGGGTTGTGCCTTGCGTGCTGGGCGTATTGCTGGCCAATTTGATTCCTGAGCGCTGGGGCTTAGGCTTTGCGGGCATCTTGGCGCTGGTGGGCATTGCCTGCTCGCTGGCCACGAGCCGGCTTCGCGTAGTCTCTGCTTTGATCGCGGGCGCTGCGGGTGTGGCGGCTTTTGCACTGCCGCTGCGCCTCAATATTTTGGTGGCCATTGCAGTGGCTGTGGTCGTGTGTTTGAGCCTGCGCGGCGTCCGTTGGCAGGTGCGCCCATGAATGCAACGACTGATATGTGGACGCTCGTGACCATTGTGGGTCTGGCCTGCATCACCGTCATCACGCGCAGCTTCTTCTTCATCAGCCGCAGGCAATTCAAGCTGCCCGCGTGGGCCGAGCTGGGCTTGCAATACGCGCCAATCGCCGCGCTCTCAGCGGTGATCGTGCCCGAGGTCATCATGACGCAGGGCGAGTTGATCAGCACACTCAAAGATGCGCGCATCTATGGTGCAATCGCAGGCGCAGCGGTGTTCTACTGGCGGCGCAACACGCTGGCCTGCATTGCGGCAGGCATGGCAGTGTATTTACCACTGCGCTTGATGCTAGGCTGGTGATTACTTGAGGCGCTTGATCAAGCTCGACGTATCCCAGCGCTGCCCGCCCATCTGCTGCACATCCGCATAAAACTGATCGACCAAAGCCGTCACAGGCAAACGCGCCCCATTTCGTTTGGCTTCATCGAGCACGAGGCCTAGATCTTTACGCATCCAATCGACTGCGAAACCAAAATCAAATTTGTCAGCCACCATGGTTTTGCCGCGATTGTCCATTTGCCAGCTTTGCGCTGCGCCTTTGCCAATCACGTCCAAAACGAGATTCACATCGAGCCCAGCTTTCTGACCAAAGGCAATCGCCTCGGATAAGCCTTGCACCAAACCTGCAATTGCAATTTGGTTGACCATCTTGGTGAGCTGCCCTGCGCCTGCTTCGCCCATGCGCGTGAAGGCTTTAGAGAAAGCCATCGCGACTGGCTTGGCCGCATCAAAGGCCACCTGATCGCCACCGCACATCACAGTCAGCATGCCGTTTTGCGCACCAGCTTGCCCGCCCGAGACGGGTGCATCCACAAAATGCAAACCTTTGGCCTTGGCCGATGCAAATAACTCGCGCGCCACATCAGCAGATGCCGTGGTGTGGTCGACAAAAATCGCGCCAGCTTTCATCCCTGCAAAGGCGCCTGTGTCGCCTATCACGACGCTGCGCAAATCATCATCATTGCCGACGCAGCAGTACACAATATCTGCACTTGCAACTGCTTCTTTGGGGCTTAAACCACGCGTAGCCGGCGTGAATTCTGCGCAGAATGCTTCGCTTTTTGTAGCATTGCGGTTGTACACCGTGACTTGATGACCGGCTTTGACCAGATGCCCAGCCATTGGGTAGCCCATGACACCGAGGCCCAAAAATGCAACACGTTGAGAAGGTGTGAATTCGTAAGTTTTTGCGTTGATAGAAGACATGAAAAAATCAAAAAAATTAAACAATAGCAAACATTTCTGTGCCGGCGGCCAAATCTTGCGTCTTGGCGCGCTGCGAATTGAGCTTGATTTGCAGGCGCAGATCGTTGACCGAATCAGCATTGCGCAACGCATCTTCAAACGTGATTTGATTGGATTCAAACCCGTCAAACAGCGCTTGATCGAAGGTTTGCATACCCAAATTGCGGCTTTTCTTCATGATTTCTTTGATCTCAGAGACATCGCCTTTGAAGATCAAATCAGAAATCAGCGGCGTGTTGAGCATGATCTCTACTGCAGCAAAGCGGCCTTTGCCATCTTGTTTAGGCACCAAGCGCTGCGACACCAAGCCTTTTAAGTTGAGCGACAAATCCATGAGGAGCTGCGCGCGGCGCTCTTCGGGGAAGAAGTTGATGATGCGATCCAGTGCTTGGTTGGCACTGTTGGCGTGCAAGGTGGCCATGCACAGGTGGCCGGTTTCGGCAAAGGCCACGGCATGCTCCATGGTCTCGCGATCCCGTATCTCGCCCATCAAAATCACATCGGGCGCTTGGCGCAAGGTATTCTTTAGCGCGGCATCCCATGAGTCGGTATCCAAACCCACTTCGCGCTGCGTGACAACGCAATT
>JAYVJQ010000373.1:0-6521 GCA_043769055.1 Allobrachymonas sp. | reverse complement strand
TTGTTCGTATTGTTCAGCGGGATGCGGGTCAAAGCTCGCGCCCGGTGGTAATTCCAATTCGCCGATGCGCGAAATACGATCTCGCGGCGCATTCATGCGAGGGCCAGCGGCTAAATTAGCACCAAACGGTCTGCGCCGTTGCTCAGGATGCTCAAACACCAAATCCGCATGCTCACCACGCGGCGCATCGCCCTGCCATCTGCGGCCACCCAAGCGCTCGCCAAACCGATCACCAAATCTGTCACCGATTGGCAAATAGCGCGACAGCTCATTGAGCGCCATCTTGTACACACCGCGTTTGAATTCGACCACCAACTCCAGCGGCACCCAATAATCATTCCAGCGCCAAGCGTCAAACTCGGGATGGTCGGTGGCGCGCAGGTTCAAATCCCAGTCGTGGCCGACCAGTTGAAGCAAAAACCAAATTTGCTTTTGCCCGCGGTAGTGGCCGCGATGCTCCCGCTTGATAAAGCGATCAGGCACCTCATAGCGCAACCAATCCCGTGTGCGGGCCACGATCTGCACGTGTTCGGGCTTGAGGCCCACCTCTTCGTGCAACTCGCGAAACATCGCTTGCTCCGGGTTTTCACCCCGGTCGATGCCGCCTTGCGGAAACTGCCAGGAATGGGTGCGAATTCTCTTTCCCCAAAATACCTGGTTTTTCTGGTTGAGCAAGATGATGCCGACATTGGGGCGAAAGCCGTCCCGGTCAAGCATAATCAACTCCAAATTTTTAAATTAAAACCATGATACACGGCTTAACTGCAATTGCAAACCAGTCCGCGCTTCTTGTTTCAATTTTGTACTCACCTTTTGCCTAGAAAAATCCATGAAAGCCAGCCAGTTCCACATCGCCACCCTCAAAGAAGCACCCGCAGATGCCGAGATTGCCAGCCACCAACTCATGACCCGCGCCGGCATGATCAAAAAACTCGGCGCTGGCATCTACACCTACATGCCCATGGGCTTGCGCGTGATCCGCAAAGTCGAAGCGATTGTGCGCGAGGAGATGAATCGCGCAGGCGCAGTCGAGTGCACCATGCCCGTGATTCAGCCTGCTGAGCTGTGGCAAGAGACTGGCCGCTTCACCACCAATGGCCCCGAGCTGCTGCGTATCAAAGACCGCCACGACCGCGATTTCATCGTGCAGCCCACCAGCGAAGAAGTTGTCACCGACATTGCGCGCCAAGATTTCAAAAGCTACAAGCAGCTGCCAAAAAACCTCTACCAAATCCAAACCAAATTCCGCGATGAGCGCCGCCCGCGCTTTGGCCTGATGCGTGGGCGCGAGTTCATCATGAAGGATGCTTATTCTTTCGACCGAGATGAAGTCGGTGCGAAGGCCAGCTACCAAATCATGGCCGGCGCTTATCGCAAAATCTTTGATCGCTTCGGTTTGCGCTACCGCGCTGTGGCTGCAGACAGTGGCGCGATTGGGGGCGATTTGAGCGAAGAGTTTCAAGTGATCGCCGCCACGGGGGAAGACGCGATTATTTACTGCCCCAATTCCGATTACGCCGCCAACATCGAAAAAGCCGAAAGTGCTCTGCCAGCTCTACGCCCCGCTGCCGCCAAGCCCATGACCAAAACGCCCACACCGGGCTCCAGCACATGCCAAGCAGTTGCGGATTTACTCGGCGTGCCTTTGAAAACCACCATCAAATCCCTCGTGCTCGCCACTGAAGAATTGAACGAGAAAAAAGAAGTTGTGAAAGTGCAAGTGTGGCTGCTTCTCTTGCGTGGCGATCATTCGCTCAATGAAACCAAGGCAGGCAAAATCGCCGGCATGGAAGGTTTCCGCTTCGCCACAGAAGCCGAGATCGAAAAGGAATTCGATTGCCGTCCGGGATATTTAGGGCCAATTGATAAAACAACTATTGGCAGAATAGGAACTGAGTACTACGACGCAGCAGTTGAAGATCAGAAGTTCAAGTCAAACTTGGGTATGTTCCCAAATAGGCTGCGTATCATCGCTGATCGTGAAGTTGCAGCTATGTCGGACTTTATATGCGGAGCAAATGAGGCTGGTTACCATCTGACTGGTGTCAACTGGGGGCGTGACCTGCCTGAGCCACATGCCGTAGCCGACATCCGAAACGTCGTAGAAGGCGATCCATCGCCCGATGGCAAAGGCCCGCTCGCTATCGAGCGCGGCATCGAAATCGGCCATGTGTTCTACCTCGGCACCAAATACAGCAAAGCCATGAACGCCACGTTCTTAGACAACGATGGCAAGCCCAAGCTCTTCGAGATGGGCTGCTACGGCATCGGCATCACCCGCTTGCCAGCTGCCGCCATCGAGCAAAACCACGACGAAAAAGGCATCATCTGGCCTGATTCGCTCGCGCCCTTCACTGTGGTGATCTGCCCCGTGGGCGCAGACCGCTCAGAAGCCGTCAAATCCACCTCCGAGCAAATCTACGCTGAGCTGCTAGCCAAAGGCATCGACGTTATCTTGGATGACCGAGGCGAGCGCCCCGGCGCCATGTTCGCCGACTGGGAACTCATCGGCGTGCCCCACCGCATCACGATTGGCGACAAGAGCTTGAAAGAAGGCCAAGTGGAATACCAACATCGCCGCGATGCAGCAGCCAGCCGCATTGCAGTGGCTGATGTAGTAGGCCACGTTGCATCAAAGTTGACTGCTTGAGCGCGATAAGAGAAATTGGGGTCAGATCCCAATTCAGGACGATGATCTTCCCGAAGCACAACAACGCACAGACGAAATTGGGCTCTGACCCCAATTTCTCCGTTTCCGAAGCGCAACAAAGTGCCCAAAGAGAAAACGGGGTCAGATCACAATTCAGGACAATGATCATCCCGGAGCGAAACAGCGCACAGCCGAAATTGTGCTCTGACCCCGCTTTCTCTCCCCCCGAAGCGTGCAATCCTCAAAATTTCAAGCCAAATCGCCGTCTAGCCGGAGTGAATATTGCGCGGAGCGCTACGCTTTTAATAGCATCCACCTTCCTTCCATCAGCAGCCCAAGCAGGCCGCCAACTAGAAGAACCCCTAGCCGATTCCGTGCGAGGCGCATTAAGCGCCGCCATCTCCAGCACAGCCCCACCAGTTCCCGAATTCAAAGACACCGAAACCAGATTGCAATATCTGCGCTGGCTAGGCGAGATGAGCACCCGCCTGCGAAAAAAGAAAACCGATTTCGAAACAAGAAAAGAATTCCTGCAAACCGTCTGGTACGAATCAAAAAGAGCCGGCCTCGACATCTCCTTAGTCCTCGGCCTCATCCAAGTTGAAAGCAATTTCCGCAAACACGCCATCAGCGTAGTCGGCGCGCGCGGCTACATGCAAATCATGCCCTTTTGGGCCCGCGTCATCGGCGATGGCGATGCCGGCAAACTCTTCCACATGCAAACCAATATCCGCTTCGGCTGCGTCATCCTGCGCCACTACTTAGAGCGCGAGCGCGGTGACATGTATCTGGCCCTAGGCCGCTACAACGGCTCACGAGGCAAGCCGCAGTATCCGAACGCGGTGTATGCGGCGCAGAAGAATTGGCTCTGGGAAAACAAAGCATAAAAAAAACGCGGTGGACGCCGCGCTTTTTTTGTTTAGAGCAAAGCTGCAAATTAGCCAGTAATGGTCTTCTGCAATTCCCCGCTCTCATACATCTCCATCATGATGTCGGAGCCGCCGACGAATTCGCCTTTGACGTAGAGCTGGGGGATGGTGGGCCAGTTGCTGTATTCCTTGATGCCGGCGCGGATTTCTGCGTCGTCAAGCACGTTGACTGTAGTGATGCCTTTGGTGTCAACGCCCACGGCTTTCAAAATCTGGATGGCACGGCCTGAGAAGCCGCACATGGGGAAGCTGGCGCTGCCTTTCATGAAAAGCACAATGTCGTTGCCTTTGACGAGGCCGTCGATGCGGTTTTGGGTGTCGCTCATGGGGAATTCTTTCTGGGTGAAACTTTGCTAAAGGGTGATTATCCCAAATCCTTAGGCCTCGCGTTTTGAAAGGGCGCGGCAGCCTCACGAAACGGGTTGCGCTGCGCCAAATGATCGACATACTCGCCAATGCCAGCGCGCTCGCGCTCTAGGAAGCGGTCAACTGCGCTGGCAAATTGCGGGTGGGCGAGCCAATGCGCGCTGCGGGTGACGACGGGCAGCAGGCCGCGCGCCATTTTGTGCTCACCTTGCGCGCCGCCTTCAAAGCGATCAAAACCGTGTTCGATGCACCATTGCAGGGGCTGGTAGTAGCAGGCTTCGAAGTGCAGGCTGTCGACCCGCGCGACTGCGCCCCAGTAGCGGCCATAGGCTACTTTTTTGAAGCTTTTTGAGGGGGTAGCCGGCATGGAATATGCGCGGAGTGCTATTGAATTAATAGTAACTTCGGGTTCATACAAAGCAATCAAGCTGCTAGCAATTGGGTTACCTGCGCGCTCGGCGATGAAGAGCAGCCAGCTTTGGGGCATATCGCGCTGCATGGCTTGGAAGAATTCGCGGCTGAGGTAGGGTGCGTTGCCGTGTTCAAGGTAGGTGCGTTCGTAGCAGGTGTAGAAAAAATCCCAATCTGCATCGGTGGTTTGATCGCCGCGTGAGGAGCGCCATGTTACGCCTGCATCGCTGACCTTGCGGCGCTCGGCGCGGATTTTTTTGCGTTTATCTTGGGACAGGCTGGCTAAGTACTCATCGAACGAGGCGTAGTTTTGATTCGCCCAATGGAACTGAACCGTCTCGCGCAGCCTGAGTTTTGCGGCGCTTGCAGCTGCTTGATCTGCTTCAGAGGCAAATAAAGCATGCAAGGAGGAAAGATTATGCAGCTCACAAAATGAGAGCACTTCACGCAATAAATATGCCGGGGAGAAGCCATTTTTGCTTAAAAATCGACTCCCCGGCACAGGTGTAAACGGCACAGCCACCACAGCCTTGGGGTAATAGGGCAAACCATTTTCTTGATACGCCCGCGCCCATGCCCAGTCAAAGACATACTCGCCATACGAATGATCTTTCACATACAGCGGGCAGGCGGCGAGCAGCTCTTTTTCGTCTTTTGAATACAGCGCGATGAATTGCGGCAGCCAGCCCCTCTCAGCCACTGCCGAGCCAGAAGCGTGCAGCGCGGTGAGGTATTCATGGCGCATGAAGGGCGTGGGGGCATCGCTGGTGGCGAGCAGGGCGTTCCACTGCTGGGCATCTATCTCCAGAGGCGAGCTGTGGATGCGGGTGACATAATCCTTTTGAATTGTCATTGGTGTGTTGCTATGTCTGTGAATGAAATGAACTTGAAACTCTGCGTTGCCCAATTAAACCTGACCGTGGGAGACCTTGCAGGCAATGCTGCAAAGATTATTGCGGCCTCGCGGCAAGCCTATGCGCAAGGCGCAACTTTGGTGATCACGCCAGAGCTATCGATCTGCGGCTACCCGCCCGAGGATTTGCTGCTGCGCCCTGCGTTCATGCAAGCTTGCGATGAGGCTGTGCAGCGTGTGGCCTCAGAGCTGGCTGATTTGAAAGGTTTGCAGGTGATCGTGGGGCATCCCACGGGTGGCGATACACGCGGTAAGAGCGTGAGTGTGCAGCGGCGGCACAATGCGGCCAGCGTGCTGTGTGAGGGCAAGCGGATTGAGACTTACGCCAAGCGCGAATTGCCGAATTACCAAGTGTTTGATGAGCGGCGCTACTTTGCGCCGGGGCAGGGCAGTTGCGTGTTTCAGGCGGGCGGCGTATCGGTTGGCCTGCTGATTTGTGAGGATGCTTGGTTTGAAGAACCTGCGCGGCTGGCTAAAGAGGCTGGCGCGCAGATGCTGGTGGTGATCAATGCCTCGCCTTGGCATGTGGGCAAGGGCGCGGAGCGGCAGGCGCAGATGCGCGAGCGGGCGCTGGCCTGCGGGCTGCCGCTGGTGTATGCGCATTGCGTGGGCGGGCAAGATGAGATCGTGTTTGAAGGCTGCTCGTTTGCTTTGAATGCGCAGGGCAGCTTGGTGGCGCAGGCAGCTAGTTTTGCAGAAGACGCGCTATTTTTAGAGCAAAAACGGCCAGTAGCCGGCATAGAATATGCGCAGAGTGCTATTGAATTAGTAGCGTCTGATGATCGCAACCTGCCCGAGGCGCGTAGCGATATGGCCGATTTGTGGGATGCGCTGGTGCTGGGCGTGCGCGATTATTTGGGGAAAAATGGCTTTCCTGGTGCGCTGCTCGGCCTCTCAGGCGGTATCGACTCAGCACTGGTACTGGCGATTGCCGTGGACGCATTGGGCAAAGAAAAAATCCGCACCGTGATGATGCCCTCGCCCTACACGGCAGACATTTCGTGGATTGACGCACGCGAAATGGCCAAGCGTATGGGTGTGCGGTATGACGAAATTTCCATCCTGCCGATGTTTGAAGCCTTCAAAGGCACGCTGGCGCAAGAGTTCAAAGGCAGAGAAGAAGACACCACCGAAGAAAACATCCAAGCCCGCATTCGCGGCACGCTGCTGATGGCGCTGTCCAACAAATTCGGCTCCATCGTGCTCACCACAGGCAACAAAAGCGAAATGGCCACCGGCTACTGCACACTCT
>JAYVJQ010000372.1:0-4644 GCA_043769055.1 Allobrachymonas sp. | reverse complement strand
AAAGTAGATTCTGTAACCTGGCCCGACATCGACTCGCATTTCTGAAATGCCGTCGCCCACGGGTTTCCAGTCGCCAAGATTGCCGTCTGATGCGCGGTCAATGCGCATCTGTATTCGCGCTTTCGCGGCTTTGTCACGCAATCGCACAAACCATTCATCGAAGGCGGCACTTTTAACAATGTCGAGCATATTTTGATTGTATCCTATTTTATACAATTTGGTGATGTGATCCGCAATTTGAGGCGCTGGATGCCTTCAGCTTTCTGAAGGTAAATTGAATACAAACGCCTTTACCAGCGCTCTAGAATGCGGTTATGGCAAGAATTGTTTCATCAGCCGCCGCAAAGCAACAACTCGAATCCGGGCTGGCTGATGTTGGGTGCTCGCGCAGCGCAGTCGCGCGCGGGGCCGCAAGGGTTTTTAACTTTGGAGCTTCCCCATGTCTGCACTTTTCTCACCGACCGCCTTGGTCGTACCGTTTGAAAACTTAAGAAACAGTGATGTCGAGTCCGTTGGCGGTAAAAATGCCAGCCTGGGCGAGATGATCTCGCAATTGCCCACAGGCGTGAAAGTGCCTACGGGTTTTGCCACCACGGCGCATGCATTCAGGCAGTTTTTGCAGCATGGCGGGCTGGATAAAAAAATCAATGACAAATTAACCGCGCTGGATACGGAGGATGTGCGCGCGCTGGCCACGATGGGCGCGGAGATTCGTGCTTTGGTGGAGGCGCAGCCCTTTCCTACAGATTTGGAAAAGGCGATTCGCGGAGCTTATGCCACGCTCTCTGGTGGATCAACTACAGCGAGCTTTGCCGTTCGCTCATCGGCGACTGCTGAAGATCTGCCTGATGCTTCGTTTGCCGGCCAGCAAGAATCTTTTCTGAATGTGATGGGCATTGAAGAAGTGCTGCACAAGATGAAAGAGGTGTTTGCCAGCCTCTATAACGACCGCGCGATTTCGTATCGCGTACACAAAGGCTTTGCGCATGCGGATGTGGCGCTCAGCGCGGGTGTGCAGCGCATGGTGCGCTCGGATCTGGGCGCAGCGGGCGTGATGTTCACGATTGATACCGAGAGCGGCTTTGATCAAGTGGTCTTCATCACCGCCAGCTATGGCTTGGGCGAGACGGTGGTGCAGGGCGCGGTGAACCCGGATGAGTTTTATGTGCACAAGCCGATGCTGGCCGCTGGAAATCGCGCCACGATTCGCCGCAATCTGGGCTCAAAGCTTTCGCAGATGGTGTTTGCTACTCCCGAGGAGAAAAAGCAAAACGGCAAACTCGTCAAAACCATCGACGTGCCTACCGAGCAGCGCAACCGCTATTGCCTGAGCGATGCCGATGTGGAGCAGCTTGCTCAATACGCCGTGATCATCGAGCAGCACTATGGCCGCGCGATGGATATCGAATGGGGCAAAGACGGCAACGATGGCCAGCTGTATATTTTGCAAGCGCGCCCAGAGACGGTGAAGAGCCAGCAAAAAGGCAAAGTCGAGCAGCGCTACAAGCTCAAATCACGCGGCGCTGTGCTTGCCGAAGGCCGCGCGATTGGCCAGAAGATTGGCACGGGCCCGGTGCGCCTCGTGCATTCGATTTCTGAGATGGATCAAGTGCAGCCCGGCGATGTGCTCGTCACCGACATGACCGATCCGAATTGGGAGCCGGTGATGAAACGCGCGAGTGCCATCGTCACCAACCGAGGCGGGCGTACCTGCCATGCAGCCATCATCGCCCGCGAGCTGGGCATTCCAGCGGTGGTCGGCTGCGGCGATGCGACTGAATTGCTCAAAGAGGGCACGCTAGTGACCGTGAGTTGCGCTGAGGGCGATACGGGCTTTATTTATGACGGCTTGCTCGATACCGAAATCACCGAAGTGCAGCGCGGCACCATGCCCGAGATCAAAACCAAGATCATGATGAACGTGGGCAACCCGCAGCTGGCGTTTGACTTTGCGCAAATGCCCAATCAAGGCGTGGGCTTGGCGCGCCTTGAATTCATCATCAACAACAACATCGGCGTGCATCCCAAGGCGATTTTGGATTACCCGGCTGTGGATGCAGACTTGAAAAAAGCTGTGGAGAGCGTAGCGCGCGGCCATGCATCACCCCGCGCTTTTTATGTGGACAAAGTGGCAGAAGGCATCGCCACGATTGCAGCGGCCTTCTGGCCCAAGCCGGTGATCGTGCGCCTCTCGGATTTCAAGAGCAATGAATACCGCAAGCTGATCGGCGGCTCACGCTACGAGCCCGAAGAAGAAAATCCGATGCTCGGCTTTAGAGGCGCAGCGCGCTACATCAGCGCAGAATTCGGCGAAGCCTTCGCGATGGAATGCGAAGCCCTGCGCCGCGTGCGAAATGATATGGGCCTGAATAACGTAGAAATTATGGTGCCCTTCGTGCGTACGCTGGGGCAGGCGAAGGCGGTGAATGAGCTGTTGGCCAAACATGGGTTGGCGCGTGGCTCATTGCCTAATACTCCTAATTCAATAGCACTCCACGCAGATTCTATTCCGTCTACTGGTCAAAATGGCTTAAAAAATGGTGCACAAAATGCATCACAAGCGTTGCGCCACATCATGATGTGTGAAGTGCCAAGCAACGCTATTCTCGCCACGCAATTCCTAGAGTATTTCGATGGCTTCTCCATCGGTTCTAACGACCTGACGCAACTCACACTCGGCCTCGACCGCGACTCAGGCTTAGAACTCTTAGCCAAAGATTTCGACGAACGCGACCCCGCGGTCAAAGCCATGCTCTTGATGGCAATTGCCGCCTGCAAAGCGCAAGGCAAATACGTGGGCATCTGCGGCCAAGGCCCCAGCGACCATCCTGATTTTGCGCAGTGGCTCGCCGATCAAGGCATCAGCTCGATTTCGCTGAATCCGGATACCGTGGTGGCGACTTGGCAGGCGTTGGCTAAGTAATGCCAGCTCTATGGCGCTACTGCTGGCCACTGCATCAGCAGCGCCTTTTCGTCTTGCTCCATCACTGTAAATCCTAATCGCGCATAGAGCTTCTGCGCAGGATTTGTGTGAATCACGCGCAGGCGCAGTGGTTGGCTCGCCATTTGCGCATCGCGTTGGAGTGATTGCATCACGAGGCTGCCAATACCTTGCCTATGGTGTTGCGGCTGCAAAAAAATTGTGCGTAGATAGTGATGATCTGCATGCTTTTCCAGCAGTAAAGCGCCAGCTGGGTCGCTACCCAGCATGACAAGCTGAAAGCCTTCAATATTTTTCTCGCTGAGTAGTCCTTTGCGCTGCGCCTCTTCGTCCCAGCCCCAAGCCCATTCAACATAGCTCTTCATCGAAGCTTTAAAGGCATCAAAGATGAAGTCTTGATTGAAGCTTGTTGCAGGGCAGAGTCCAAGAATCGGCGTCGAACCTAGACGACTTGCTCGCGCTTGGAGCATGGCTGCTTGTGTGGTGGCATTGGGAATCTTCATTTCAGTTAAACCCAACAACACTCTCCACCAGCAACCAAACTTTTTGCAGCTCCGTGTTTGATACGAATTCGCCTGTGCAAGTGGTGCCACGCGCTTGCCAGTCGAGATTTTTGAGGTGATCGCTGAGCACCACGCCTTTGACCGATTTGGTTTGAATCGGCACCTCGAAAGGATAACCTTTGACCTTAGAAGTGATCGGGCAAACGAAGGCTCGGCCAATGCGTTGGTTGTACGCGGCTTTTGAAATGACAAGTGCAGGGCGGCGACCAATTTGCTCGTGGCCGCTTTGCGGATCGAAGTCGATCCAGATGATTTCGCCTTGTGCAGGAGCTTGCGCAGATGCACTTGCAGGGTTCGATTTTGCGCGGCTCACCATGCTTCGCTACCTTTAGGCTTGCCCCAAGTAATGTCTGCTTCATCAGGTATGTTTGTCGGGGTGACCTGCGCGAGTAAGTCATCCAAATTGGGGCGCTCCAAAACAGGTCGCAGGATGATGCTGCCGTCCGTACCGTTTTCAAACCGCACGGTTTGCCCGATTTTTAAACCTGATTGCTTGACCAGAGGCGCTGGTATGCGCAGCGCAGTCGATTTGCCCCAACTGGACAGAGTGGCTTCTAAAGCTTGCATGGTGAAATCCAAGATAATGAGATATCTAAGATATTAATACTATCTTGAATCTGCGTCAAGCCTGCAACGCCGTTCACCTAAGCGCTTCAAGCCTGAAGCGCAGCCCACATTTCTTTATCCCGCGCTGCCGTCCAAATACGCGGGTTCTTGATGCCGCTGGCTTCATCAAAAGCGCGGCTGACGTCGAAGGGTAGGCAGTGCTCATAGATGAAAACGTGGCCGAAGATAGGGTCCATGCTGTTGCGGGTGTGCGCCATGGCATTTTTCAGATCGAGTTTTTGCGCGACGGCTTGTTGGCCACATTTGTAGAGGGTTTCGACCCAGCGTTTGGTGTAGTCGAGCGCTTTGTGCACGCTGGCTTTGCCTTTCATGGCTTCACCTCGGCCGGGCACGATGTAGGTGGCTTCTAGTTTGCGCAAGGCTTCGAGCGTGGCGGGCCATTCGGCAAGCTGCGCATCGCCGGTGTACACGCCAGCTTCGTATTCGACCAAATCGCCGCTGAAGAGCACGCCTTCGGATTCCACCCAAGCAATCGTGTCGCCACGCGTGTGGCCCATGCCGGGATGCCAGATT
>JAYVJQ010000371.1:0-2991 GCA_043769055.1 Allobrachymonas sp. | reverse complement strand
CTGACTGTTTTTTTACATTCAATACAACCAATGCTAGCGCTTGTACATCCCTCTGTCACCCATTTCTTGCGAGATTCATCCGAATAGACGAGGTGAAATTGCCACACCGGGCATTTGATGGGATCGCCTTTATCGGTGAGCTTCACGCGGGCGGGATCAGTAGGCATCGCTTTGATCTTTTTCTCGATGCTTGCCGCTTCTTCCCGGATACCAATGGCATTGCCGTAGCTTTTGCTCATTTTGCGGCCGTCCAGGCCCGGAAGTTTAGAGGCATTGGTGAGCAGCACATCGGGCTCAATCAAGACGGCTTTGCCTTTGCCCGAGACGAGTGAAGTCAGCAAGGCTTTTTCGTCTGCGCTCATGCTCTCAAACTTTGCCAAGAAACCGGGCAGCTTGGTGAGTACGGATTCATCACCTTGCTCAGTGCGTTTTTTAGCCATGCTCTTGATGTAGCGAGCATCTTCTTTGGGCAGGCTATCGAGCAAAGCAGTGATTTTTTCGCCATCGTTGGTACGGCGGCCATAGAGATCGTTGAAACGGCGAGCGGCCTCACGGGTGAGCTCCACATGGCTGGCTTGGTCTTCGCCTACCGGCACGTAATGCGCCTTGTAGATCAAGATATCGGCAGCTTGCAAGAGCGGATAGCCTAAGAAGCCGTAAGTAGAAAGATCTTTGTCCTTGAGTTGTTGTTGTTGGTCTTTGTAGGTGGGTACACGTTCAAGCCACGAGAGTGGCGTGCCCATCGCAAGCAAAGTAAACAGCTCGGCATGCTCTGGCAAGCGGCTTTGCAGGAAGAGGGTGCATTGCTCGGGATCAATGCCGGTGGCTAGCCAATCGATCACCATTTCATAAACGGAAGCCTCGATCACATCGGGGTTCTCGTAATGCGTGGTGAGCGCATGCCAATCGGCTACAAAATAAAAACACTCCATCTCAGATTGCAGGCGCACCCAGTTTTTCAGAGCGCCATGGTAGTGGCCAAGGTGCAATGCGCCAGTGGGGCGCATGCCAGATAAGACACGTTGAAGGTCACGTTTTTTGTCAGTCATTTTTTAGGAAGCCATCCACCGAAGCGGGGTCAAAATAATATCGAGCAGGCCGTAAGTGAGGCTCATCAAAGGGCGCATCCAAATTGTGCTGGCGATGCCGCTGATGACCAAAGCCATCACGATGAAAAAGCCGTAGGGCTCCACACGCGATAGCGGCTGCGAGAACTTGTAGGGCAACAGGGCAACTGCAATGCGCCCGCCATCAAGCGGCGGCACAGGGAAGAGGTTGAACACAAACATCACCACGTTCACCAGCATGCCTGCTTTGCACATGGAGAGGAAGAATTTTTCATCCATGCCCACGGCTTGAATCAAATAAAACAAGATGCCCCAAAGCAGCGCTTGGATCAGATTGGAAGCTGGCCCAGCGAAGACAACCCAGACCGTATCGCGGCGCGGATTGCGCAGTGCATTGAAATGAACGGGTACTGGCTTGGCATAGCCGAAGAGGAAATTTCCATTGGTCGCAAAATACAGCAGCAGCGGCATCGCTATCGTGCCGATGGGATCGATGTGTTTGATCGGATTGAGTGTGACTCTCCCCAAGCTGTAAGCAGTTTTATCGCCGAAATACAGGGCGGCATAGGCATGCGCGGCTTCGTGGATCGTGATGGCGAAGATCACGGGCAGCGCGTAGACCAAAACGGTCTGAATGATGTTGTTGAAATCCATGTGGCATTGTCTCAGACTAATGGAAACTTATGCACATTCGCGAGCGCGGTTGAGCTTTAATCTTGAAGATCGCCTACAGGCCAATCTGCGCTGGATTGCCTCGCCCCAGCCGCATGATTTCTGGCGCATCGCCCGTCATATCCACAACCGTGGTGGGCTCGCTCGGGCATGCGCCTGCATCGATCACACAGGCGAGCAGTTTCTCAAAGCGCTCGCGGATTTCATCTGGATCGGTCAAAGGCTCAGATTCGCCGGGGGGAATGAGGGTCGTGGCGAGCAAAGGCTCGTCGTGAATCTCTAGCAAAGTTTGCAATACGGGATGCTCGCTCACGCGCAGGCCAATGGTTTGGCGCTTGGGATGCGAGAGGCGGCGAGGCACTTCCTTGGTGGCTTCTAGGATAAAGGTGAAGGGCCCGGGTGTGCCGGCTTTGATGAGGCGAAATTGCGCGTTGTCAACCCGCGCATAGGTGGCGAGCTCTTTGAGATCTCGGCAAAGCAGGGTGAGGTGGTGTTTGTCGTCCACACCTCGAATGCGGCGCAACTGATCGGCAGCGGCTTTATCGTCCAAATGGCAGACCAAGGCGTAGCTCGAATCGGTAGGCACGGCAGCGATGCCGCCGGCTTTGAGGAGTGATGCTGCCTGCCGCAAGAGGCGTTCTTGCGGATTCTCGGGGTGAACTTCAAAGAATTGCGCCATGGCGCGAGTGTCTCATGTTCCACTTGGCGCTGTTCGCTGGCCGAGCGTGAACCAAGCGTTCAAAACGCCGCACAGCGCAATCATGCTCATGCCGAAAAAGCTCCAACCATCGGGCACGCGGCCAAACACCCACCAACCGCCAATGACAGCAAAACCCAACTGCATATAAAGGAAAGGCGTGATGACTGAGGCATTGGCTCTTTTTAGCGCCATCACCAGCAGCAAATGCCCGGTAGAGGCCGCCAAGCCCACCACCACAATCAAGCCCCAAATACGTAGCGGCAGCGCTTGCCAGAAAAAAGGCAGCGCCGCGCTCATCACCAAAAATCCCGTCACGCCGCTGGCCAAATGCGTGGCTGCCGAGCTTTCGGTGCGCATCATGTACGAGGTGAGCACCTGAAACATCCCGCCCACCAAGACGAGCAGCAAAACCATCAGATACGCCGCATCAAACGCTTGCGAACCCGGCCTAATGATCACGAGTACACCTGCAAAGCCACCTGCCGCCAGCAACCATTGCTGCCACTGCACACGCTCCTTGAGCAGCCAAGCAGACAGCAAAGTAACGAACAG
>JAYVJQ010000370.1:0-6498 GCA_043769055.1 Allobrachymonas sp. | reverse complement strand
ACCGAGCAGCTTGGCATACCCATTGGTCAGGCCCACCAAAAATCTCTCAATCCAGCGGTCATAAAACGGTGGATTGGGATTGTGCTTGAGCAAAATCGAACTCATCATGGGCGAGAGCGTAAGCGCCACAAAGCCCGAAACGACCACCGCGCCTGCCAAAGCCAATGCAAACTCGGTGAAGAGCTTGCCCGTGCGCCCCGGTGAGAAGGCCAGCGGCGCATAGACTGCGGCCAAAGTGAGCGTCATGGCGACCACGGCAAAAGCAATTTCTTTGGCGCCGATGATGGCCGCTTCAAATGGCTTTTTACCCATTTCAATGTGGCGATGAATATTCTCCAGCACAACGATTGCATCATCGACCACCAAGCCAATGGCCAGCACTAGGGCGAGCAAGGTGAGTGTGTTGACGGTAAAACCCGCTAGCGCCATCAACGCAAAACTGCCAATCAAGGAGACCGGTATCGTGATGAGCGGAATAATGGCCGCGCGAAATGAGCGCAAGAAAAAGAAGATCACAAAAGCCACCAGCAACACAGCTTCAAGAATTGTGGTGTACACCGATTTGATGGATTCTTTGATGAAGATCGAGTTGTCATTGGCAATCTCAATCTCAATACCGGGCGGCAAATTGGCTTTTATTTTAGGAATCAGGGCGCGCACATCCGCCGATAAATCTAGCGGATTGGCCGTGGCATTGCGGATCACACCAAGCGTGATTGCATCGCGGCCATTGAGGCGCGTGGTGGTGCGCTCAGAAGCTGGGCCTTGGCGCACCGTGCCCACATCGCCAATGCGCACCGGCACGCCATTCACGGTGCGAATCACCACTTGGGCAAACTCACCGGGGCGCTGCAAATCGGTAGCCGCAGTCACATTGAATTCACGCTTTTGACTTTCAATGCGGCCCGCAGGCACTTCCACATTGTTGCGACGCAGGGCATCTTCTACATCGCCCGTTGTGAGGCGATAGGCGGCGAGTTTGTCGGCATCAAGGTTAACGCGCATGGCGTATTTACGCTCGCCAAAAATCCGCACATCGGCTGCGCCGCTTGCCGTTTGCAGCATGGGCTTGGCAAAGCGGTTGGCCATGTCAGACAGTTGCAGTACGTTGTGCGTATCGGAGCTGAAGGCGAGCCAAATCACTGGGAATGCATCGGCCTCGACCTTGGCAATCACTGGCTCAGAAATATCACTGGGCAAGCGCTGGCGCACGCGCGAGACTTTGTCGCGCACATCAGCAGCGGCAGAATCTGCATCGCGCGTGAGCTTAAAGCGCACCGTGATCTGGCTTTGCTCAGGGCGAGAGATTGAGGTGATCACATCCACGCCTTCAATGCCAGCGAGCGAGTCTTCCAAGGTTTTGGTGACCTGCGTTTCCACCACCTCAGCGGATGCACCTCGAAACTCGGTGGTCACGGTGACGTTGGGCTCATCAATCTTGGGATACTCGCGCACCGAGAGCTTGGTGTAACTCACATAACCAATCAGCACAATCAAAAGTGAGAGCACGGTGGCAAACACCGGGCGGCGGATCGATATTTCAGGCAGTTGCATGAGATGCTCCTGTTGGGATTTGCTGGCTCTGATTTACGGGCGCGGGGCTGAGGCGGGTGCTGTGCTGGGCGCAGCGCTCGGGGCTGCGCTAGGTGCGCCACCAGTTGCTCCACCTACCGGCCCGCCTGCTGCTTGGCTTGGAGCACCGCCGCTCGGCGCTCCAGTGGGGGCACCACCGGGCGCACCTGCGGGTGGCCTGCCCAATTCCACCACGCGCACCGGCGTGTTCTCGCGCTGCACGCGCTGCTGACCAGCCACCACGATGGTGTCGTTTTCATTCAAACCTTCGGTGATTTCCACGCGGCCCGGCCTGCGAATGCCGAGCTTGACTTCAACCCGCTGCGACACCAAGCGCTTGCCATCCACAAAGCCGCCCATGAAGTAGGGCTGCGCGCCGCCTGGGCCACCTGCACCACCGCCACCACCGCCTGCTGGAGCACCGCCACTTGGAGCAGGAGCAGATGCGCCGCCAGCCGCAGCTTTAGCCGTCTCAGCTGCCTTCGCAGCATCAGCCGCTTGCTTGTCTGCAATTTCTTTGCCCTGCGCTTCGGTTTGCTCAATCAGCTTGATCACAAACTGCCGCCCGCCTTGCGGCACGATCGCTTCTTCAGGAATTGATAGAGCAGCTTCTTTGATGTTGAACACCGCTGTGACGCGGGCAAACATACCGGGGCGCAATGGGCCGCCACCTGCGCCACCTGCACCCGGCGCACCTCGTGCGCCTGCTTGAGCACCAGCGCCACCGGGGCGCCCTGCTCCAACGCTAGGTGCGCTACCAACCGCTGGTGCACGGGGCGCTTGAGCAGGCGCTCCTACACTACCGCCAGCACCACCTGCACCGGGTGGACGACCGCCACCAGCGCCTGCGCCCGCACCTGCTGGCCGCGATGCTGCGGCACCCGGCGCTGCAAACTGCGCACAACTCACTGCAATCGTATCCACTGGCCGCACGGCAACTGGCGCAGATGCCGCAGCAGCAGGCCGTACCGCTGGGCGCGCAGGTGGCTTGGCTGCGGGAGGCTTAGCACCAGCAGCGGACGCACCAGCCGCTGGCTTGCCCGCAGCAGCGCCAGCGCCCGGTGCACCACCGGGCCCGCCTGGGCCACCCGCCCCAGCGGGTCGCTGCACTAAAGGCTCTCCAGCCGTGTTGGGCAACACCGCCCTCACCAACACGGAGCGGCCATTGGTATCGAGCTGCGGGTCAATCGCATCAATCTTGGCTTTGAACTGCCGCCCCGGCATCGCATCAAGCTGCAGCTCAATCGCTTGTTCGCGGCGCAGCTTGCCAATGAATCGCTCAGGCAAACGGAAATCCACAAAGATCGATGAAATATCTTCTAAATTCACCAAATCTGCGCCATCTTTCACATAGTCGCCAATGTTCACATTGCGAATACCCACCGTGCCATCAAACGGCGCAATCACCCGCATACGCTCCCAGCGCGCGCATGAGAGCGACAGCTGCGCCTCCACCACTTGGAGTTGCGCAGCGGACTCTTCCAGCACGCGCTGCGCCACAAAATTCTGCGCCACTAAATCTTGGTTGCGCTTCAAATTAGCCCGCGCAATGCTGACCTGCGCCTCGGATTGGCGCACTTCGGCGCGTTGCAGTGTGTCTTCCAGCTGCATGATCAGCTCACCTCGGCGCACGCGGCCACCATCGGTAAAGCCCAAAGTCTGAATGCGCCCACTCACCTCGGGGCGCAGCATCACGTTTTGCTTGGAGCGCAGCGTGCCCACGGCTTGCGCATCGTCTTGCAAACGCGAGGCCTCCACCTTGGCCACCTCCACCGAGGGCATGCCCGGCCCGCGCGGCGCGCCGCCCGCGCCTGATGCGCTTTGCGCGGGACCGCCGGCTGCAGGAGTGCCCGTGATTTCTTTGGGGCCTGTGGGTTGGTTCTGATACCAATAAGCGCCACCCGCCGCAGCAGCAATGCCGAGAGTAGCCACAGTGGCATAAATGATCTTGGAAGCCATGTCGAATGTTGTCTTTGCAGGAAAAACACTATGTTACCTGCTCAGAGTGACACGAGCTATGCTGAGTTCACCTAGCTGAGCACTCAATTCATCTTTACAAAGCCGTCAGCCAGTATCCCGCCGCGCGCTTTAGTTGCTGCACATCAGCGCTGCTGAGCCAGTGTATATGCCCCGCGCCCGCCTCTTGCAAGCGACTGAGTAGCAGCTCTTGCGTGCGCAACGCCACGGCCTGCGCGTTGTCCACGATCTGCACTTCAGAGCCTATCAAATTGCGCCAAATGGGTGCAATTAGCGGGTAATGCGTGCAACCCAGAACCAAGGTATCGATTTGCCCTTTTTTTAAGCCAAATGAGCAGTTAGCCGGCATAAAATCTTCGCAGAGTGCTATCAAATTAATAGCATTTTGCTGCTCGCTTGCGCGCTCGATTTGCTCCGCCAAACCCTCACAAGCTACGCACACGAACTCCGCTTGAGCATGCAGCTTGTGAACCAGCGCCGCAAACTTAGTGCTTTGCAAAGTGCCGCGCGTGGCCAGCACCAGCACCCGCCTTGTGCGCGTGAGCGCGGCTGCGGGCTTGAGGGCGGGCTCAATGCCAATCAAGGGTAATTTGGGGTAACGCTCACGCAACTTGCCAATCGCACAAGCAGTGGCCGTGTTGCAAGCCACCACCAGCGCCTTGATGCGATGCTCGCGCAACAGCTCATCGGCTATCGCAAAAGATCGTTCAATCACAAAGGCATCAGGCTTATCGCCATAGGGATTGTGCGCAGTATCCGCGTAATAGACGAAACTCTCATGCGGCATTTGGGCGCGCAAAGCCCGCAAGATGCTCAGGCCACCGATGCCTGAGTCATATACACCGATAGGAGCTGTTGCCTCGTGATTCATGAGGCTGGCAGTTTATCTCAGCAAAAACGCCAGCATGTTGTCGGCCACCTTGCCATAGGGCGGAAACAGCAACTTGACCGCTGAGACGCGCGCTTGGCTGAACACTGGGCGCAGCTTGGAGAAATTAGCAAAACCCTCTGCCCCGTGGTAGTGCCCCATGCCCGATTCGCCCACACCGCCAAACGGCAGATCGTGCTGGCCCACATGCAACAGCGCATCGTTGACCGACACGCCGCCCGACATCACATGATCCAGCAAATGGCTTACGAGTTTTTTGTCATGACTGAAGGGGTACAACGCCAAGGGCCGCGCGCCTGCGTTGATGCGGTCAACGACTTCGCTCACATCGGCATACGGCACGATAGGCAAGATCGGGCCGAAGATTTCGTTTTTCATCAACTCGCTATTGGCCGGCGCGCCAATCACGATGTGCGGCGCGATCTTGCGCGTAGTGGTATCCCAAGCGGGACCGGGGATGAGTTGAATCACTTTGGCGCGGCGCTTTTTGGCATCTTGCAGCAGCCCGACGATGCGATTGAACGCCTTGTCGTCAATGATCGAGGTGTAGTCGGTCGAATCAAGGCTGGCATAGCGTTGCGGCACGATTTTTTGTGCGAGCGCGGCAAATTCCGCCACCTTTTCACGCGGGATGAAGACATGGTTCACCGTGGTGCAAATTTGGCCCGCGTTCAAATACTTCACATACAAAATCCGCTCAGCCGCTGTCTTCAAAGGGAAGTCATCAGCAACGATGGCGGGCGAGCTGCCACCAAGTTCTAAAGTCACAGGGCACAAATTGGCCGCAGCGCTGGCCATCACCGAGCGGCCCGTGTTGCTCGATCCGGTGAACAGCAAATGATCGAATTTGAGCTGAGAGAAGGCTTGGCCCACACCACCAGTTTCTTCCACAAATTGCAGCTTCTCAGGCGGCAAATAGGCTGGCATTTTCTCGATCAACAAACGCGTGAGATGGCGCGAGTTCTCACTCATCTTCACCATCGCGCGGTTGCCCGCTGCAAAAATCGCAATCATCGGCACGAGGCTCAAATTAAGCGGAAAATTCCATGGCACGATCACGCCAATCACGCCCAGCGGCTGCGGGATCACGGTGTTGCTAGCGATGCCAAACACCACGCGATCCACGGCACGCTTTTGCGGCTTCATCCAGGTGCGCAAATGCTTCAAGGCATCTTGAATACCGCCAAGAATGGGCATGATGTCGGTGAGCAAAGTCTCATGGCGCGAGCGGTGGCCGTAATCTGCACTGATCGCCACCACAATCTCTTCCATATAGTCGCGCACAAAGCGATCGAGCTGCTTCAAATCATTCTGGCGCGATTTGAAATCAGGGTTGGGCTGGGCGTGATACGCAGCGCGTTGCTGCGCGAGGGTGCGCTCAAGACGTTTGATTGCAGCGGCGCAGGCAGTGGATGTGGAACTCATGAAGGCTTTCAGTCATTACGCCGCGAACCTTCAAGAGGCAGCAGCTACTTGATTGATTTTGCCTTTGAAGCGCGGGAAGTTTTAGAGGCAATTGCCTGACTTTTCACCGCTTTTATAGGCTTGACTGTGGGCTTGACACCGAGCGCTTTTTCAAGCTCTTGCATGGCATCTTCAGAATACACCGCAATTTTTTGCATGCTGGGTAGCGAAGAGTGGCAGGCTGTGAAACCAAAATTCATCGTGCCCGCATAGCTGTGGCAAGTGATGTTGATGGCTTGGCCATGCGTCACGATCGAGGCTGGATACGTGGCCAGCAGCTCGGCGCCCATGAAATACAAGGGCTTGTCGGGCCCGCGCACATTAGAAATCGTGATGTTGAACATCGGGCGAATGCGACCTCCAATGCCGGTCAGCATCGTCAGTAGCGTGGGGGCCATCAGCAGCATGGTGTATTGCTGCATGGCTGCACGCGGCAGACTTTGCACATGGGCTTTGGCATGCTTGACCGAGGCTTTGATCGCATCCAAGCGCTCGCGTGCACCCAGCAGATCTGTACCCAGTGTGGACACAATGAAGCTGATCGCATTGCCTGTGCCTTCATCGTCTTTAGGCCGCACCGAGACGGGAATACCCGC
>JAYVJQ010000369.1:0-3092 GCA_043769055.1 Allobrachymonas sp. | reverse complement strand
GGCACTCAGTGAAGCTGAGGTGCATTGGAGAGCGTTTCTGGACAGTTTGATTCAGCGCGGCTTGCGTGGGGTCAAATTCATTGCCAGCGATGATCATGCCGGCTTGAAGGCTGCTCGCAAGGCGATGTTTGCAGGCGTGCCGTGGCAACGCTGCCAATTTCATTTGCAGCACAACGCGCAGGGATACGTTTCAAAGCTTGATCAACGCCAAACCGTGGCTCGGCAGATTCGCAACATCTTCAATGCACCAGATATCCATGAGGCGAGCCGCCAGCTCCAAGTGGCCATCAAAGACTGGCAGCAAAGCCATCCCAAGCTAGCGGCTTGGGCGCAAGACAACATCATGGAGGGCTTTGCGGTGTTTGGTTTGCCGCCGGAGCACAGGGTGCGCATGCGCACAACCAATGGGCTAGAGCGATTAAACAAAGAGATCAAAAGACGAACCCGGGTGGCTACGCTGTTTCCCAACAGCGCCAGCTGCATGCGCCTCGTCAGCGCGATACTGGCCGAACAAGATGAGGAGTGGATGAGCAGCAAAATCTATCTAACGATGAAGCCTTAAATCGGCGCAGTTTGGCAACACTCAACAATTGCTAAAACGGAAATTACAGAAAAGAAGTTGCTTTATCTGAGCGCGAAAACACTGACAGAAAATATATTCAGGTTTTTCTGATCCCTAGAAGCCTGACATCGCATGATGTAGTAGATACAGTGATATCTAAATCAATCGTTAATTTACCCAAAGAAGCTGTTTTTTCAATTAATACCGAAAGTGATATTGCGAATGTTAGTTCTGCGTTTTTGCGCGGCGACTTCTCGATAATTCAATATGGTGGCGGATTTGTACATATTACTCCTAGCAAAGGCATTGAAGCCGTCAATCGCGAAACGATGATAGTGCGCCTACAAAAAGAGAGAACAAAGGGATATCAACTGACTTTTTATGATCGTGCCCGCGGCTACGGGCAGCACTTTATTCAAGTGAAAGCTTTTAATTTCATCAATTTGGGGTGTTGCGAAGATCGTTATGCCCAAAACCCCAGCGGTGATTGGTCTCAGGCTGGGCATACGCGCGAAATCGTTAAGCGCTTCACTGATACCGGAGATCGGGTACGTCGAGATCAACTAGTTTCCAATTGCGGTGATGTATCCTACCCACGATATTGACAGCGACCATACGAGAACATCTTTTTCACCAAACTTCTATTTGCGCACAAGGAGTAGCTTTATGACCAGAGGAACACAAGGGTCTTTCGTTATCGCTTTCTTCATAGAAAAATAATAAATTCCATAGCACTCCACGCATACTCCAAGCCGGCTAGCGACTTATTTAGCTAAAATTATTTGCACTTAAGCGAGTAACTCATATTGTGGAGCACCAATGTTTGCTTGCCAACAAAACCGCAGGGTGCGAGGTGGGTGATGAGATGTGCAGCGCGGCCATTCGCGCTCGCTATGTAAGCGGCATGCAAACCAAGGTGGTGATGCAAACCATCAACGCGCGCTACAAAAGTATCTGCGCGAGGTGCAAGCGGAGCAGCGCATCGCACGCCTCGTGCCAACGTGAGCGGGTGGCACGCAACGTATAGACAACCAAAATTTAAAGCAAAAGAGCCTGCTACCAGATATAAAATCTACATAGTTTGCTATTAAATAGATAGCAAACCAAAGCCACTCAATTCAAACGCAGTGCGCCCCAAATTGCTTACCAAGACATTGCCTGTCAATTGCCACCCAAAGGCAAATACAAACTCAGCGGCGCATCAAGCAAAGCAGCAAATCCGTAGTGCTGATAAAAGCGAGCGGCTGATTCGTATTTTGCATCGACCAGCAAGGCATAGGCAGCGACTTGCTTGCGCGCTTGAAGGCTGCGCTCGACTGCCAAGCCTAGCAAGATGCGGCCAAGGCCTTTGCCTTGATGCGCCTTTGAGCAAGCCAAGCGGCCCATCCGGAAGCAGGGGATGGGGTAGCGCGGAAGTTTTTTCTGTGCAGGGGCGGAGAGACGAGTGGATTCGACTTGCGCGGCGCTGAGCGAGTAGTAGCCCAATATTTCACTGGGTGTGCTTTGATCGATCAGCACATACACCGTGCTCACGCCCTTTTTGCTTTGTTGTTGCGCGTACTTGTGTAAAAACTCGTTTAAGGCGGGCACACCGCAGTCAAAGCTGCTGCGCTCATAGCCCAGATCAATCCAATCTCCGAGCAGCAGTTCTCGCAGTTGCGATGCTTGCAGGTGGCGCGGATCAGAGCGATCAGGCACGCTGCACCTTGGCAGCGGCTTTCAATGCGCCTTGCAGCGCCTTATTGGGCTTGAATGCACCTTGGATGGCTTGCGAAAATTGATCAAAATCGCGTGCAGACATACGCAGCACAGCATCACGCTCCAATAGCTCTTGGGCTTTCTCTTTCACTGCTGAACGAACAAACCCCGCCATGGTCGTGCCCATGAGTGCAGCCGCGCGAGCAACGACATCTTTTTCATTGGCATCCATCTTCAAATCAAAACGGGTGGTGGCAAGTGTGGCATTCATGAAAAGCTCCAGAGATACGGTATTTTACCGTATCAAGTGGTGGTAGGTTTAGCCTCCAGCCAACCAAGCATCAGGGTGCGAGGTGGGTGATGTGATGCGTAGCTGTTCCATTCGCGCCCGCTTGAGAGGCTGCGCTCCAAAGACGGTAGTGATGCAAACCAAGGCAGTGCGCCAAAAATATCACTGCGCGTGGTGAACAGCGGAGCAGCACATCGCACGCCTCGTGCCAACGTGAGCGGATGGCGCGTAACGTATAGAACACCCAGAATATAAGCAAAAATGGCCAGTAGCCGTGAAAAAATATGCGCGGAGTGCTATGAAATTAGTAGTGGCTCAAAACCGCTCTTCGGGCGCCAAATACCGCCACTGACCCAGCGGCAACTGCCCGAGTTTTACATTGCCGATGCGCACACGCTTGAGGCCCGTGACGTACAAACCCACGGCTTCGCACATGCGGCGTATTTGGCGTTTTTTGCCTTCTTTGAGGATGAAGCGCAGTTGCTCGGGGTTTTGCCAATCGACCTGCGCGCGCTTCAAAGCCTGCCCATCGAGCGATAAACC
>JAYVJQ010000368.1:0-5671 GCA_043769055.1 Allobrachymonas sp. | reverse complement strand
CGCATTTCTTTGTGTTTTATTACGGTGTGTTGGCGGATATCACCCCGCCTGTAGCGCTCGCAGCTTATGCGGCGGCGGGAATGGCGGGCGGAGATCCGTTTAAGACGGGGAATACGGCTTTCCGGCTCGGTTTGGCGAAGGTGCTTGTTCCATTCGTCTTCGTCTTCTCGCCGAGCTTGCTGCTGGTGGCCAAAGGTTTTAACTGGCAAGATTTTTGGCTCACGTTCACCGGCTGCATCATCGGCATCACGGCTCTAGCTGCGGCATTGAGCAAATTTTTCCTCGTCGAGCTCAAAGGCTGGGAACGCGTGCTGAGTGTGGTTGGCGCTTTGTTGCTGATTTTTCCCGGCTGGATCACATTCCTCATCGGTTTGGCTCTTTTAGCGCCGGTGTTGATCAGCCAACTTGTGGCTAGCAAATCGGCGAGCAGGTCGCTTGCCTCAGGTTGACGCCGCCGCTTTGATCTGCTCGATAGCGCATGTCACGCCGCGCAGCATTTCATAGAGCGGCATCGCGGGCGTGGCTTTGCTGACACGCTTGGCTTGCTCGGGCAAATATGGCACATGTATGAAGCCAGCAGGCATCTTTGTTTTGCCGACAAAGTGCATCAGCGAGAAAAAGACATGATTGCAAACGAATTGACCGGCTGAGCTGGAGAGCTCGGCTGGGATGCTGTGTGCAAGTAAAGTATCTCGCATCGCGTGAATCGGCAGCGTGCTGAAGTAAGCCGCTGGCGCAGTTTTAAGAATCGGCTGGCCGCTGCGCAATACGCCTGCGTTGTCTTCCAAAATCGCTTCATCCCAATTGATGGCGATGCGCTCCATGCTGATCGCGCTGCGGCCGCCGGCTTGGCCGAGACACACCACAGCTTGCGGCGCGTATTCGCGCATTAGCGTTTTGAGCATGCGCGCCGAGCGGCCATATTCGCAAGGCAACACATGGCCTGCGATGCGCCAGTGGCCAACTTGCTGGCCATGCAGCGCAATCGCAATGGCAGCGCTTGGATTGAGCGATAAAGCGCCCGGGTCATCTCCAAATGGCTCAAACCCAGTGAGCAACAGCGTTTTCAGCGGTTTGCGTGAATTTGTCACACGCGGTTTGACGAGTCTTTCTAAGCGCATGTCCACCATTGAATCACACTTGCGTTGTAGAGGTACTGGCATGGCTTGCTTGGCTGCAAAAGAGCGAGCAGCTTGACTTGAAATCACCGATTTTGAAACCAGCGATTGTGCCCACAGGAGAACACGATGATTGCAACGAAACGCCCACCTTTGATGCCTTACACCGCTGCAGCCGGCGTGAGCGCCAGCCTGATGCCCACCGTGCTGGGCTACGCCAGCGGTTTGGCGCTGCTGTCTAAGTTCTCACAGCTCATGGCGCATGACGGCCTGAGCCTTGATACGCGACGCATGCAAACCGATGCGGTCTACGCTTTTGAACAGCTCGCGCTTGCCCATACCAGCACCTCCGCCGATTTGCGCGAATGCGCGATGCGTGTGTTTGCATTGTTTCAAGAGTAATCTTTTTACCATTCGCTTGAGCGGTGTACGATGATGGCATACATCATCAGGAGACAAGAGCCATGAAATGGGAAGGCAATCGCCAATCAGACAACGTAGAAGACCGCCGTGACCAAGCAGGTGGTGGCGGTGGCGGCGGCGGCGGTTTTCGCATGGGTGGCGGGCGCGGTGTGGGTTTCGGTACGATTGTGATTGCGCTGATCGCAGGCTGGATTTTTGGCATCAACCCGATGACCGTGCTCGGCATTTTGGGCGGAGGCGGCAGCGAGGTCGCGCCGCAAGTCCAGCAGATGCCTGCCAAGCGCCCGCCGAAAGACGATGCGATGGCTTCTATGGTTAGCACGGTGCTCGCTGACACAGAAGATGTTTGGGGCGAAATCTTCAAGCAAGCCGGTGCGCAGTATCCTGCTGCGAAGCTCACGCTTTTTCGCGGCTCAACACAAACCGCTTGCGGCGCAGGCCAAGCCGCTATGGGCCCGTTTTACTGCCCGGCAGACAAAAAGGTCTACATTGATCTTGGCTTCTATGAAACCATGAAAAACAAGCTCGGCGCGCCGGGCGATTTTGCGCAGGCTTACGTGATTGCGCATGAGGTGGGTCATCATGTGCAAAACGTGCTGGGTACGAGTGGCAAGGTCGACGCGATGCGCGGCAAGGTCAGTGCGCGCGAGCAGAATCAACTCTCTGTGCGTCTCGAATTGCAAGCCGATTGCTATGCTGGCGTTTGGGCGCATCACACACAAAAGAAATATGCCGCACAAGGCAAACAGTGGCTAGAAAAAGGCGACATTGAAGAAGCTATGAATGCCGCGCAGCAAATCGGCGATGATGCCCTGCAACAAAAAAGCCAAGGCCGCATCGTGCCTGATAGCTTCACGCATGGCACCAGCCAGCAGCGCATGCGTTGGTTCAATCAAGGCATTCAAACTGGGCAGGTGAAGAGTTGCGACACGTTTAGCGCTAAGCAACTCTGACAGCGCTTCAGATTCGGTTTTTTTAAGCGTTTTAGGCCGTTCGTCGGCATAGAATCTGCGTGAATCGCTCCTAGATTTATAGCAAGCAAGGTATTCGAATCTACAGCCACTTTTGCATAAAAGTGGCTGTTCCTGCTTTCGGATCGAGCGCGTAAGCTGCAAAGCCAAAGCGTTCGTAGCTTTTCATGGCGACCGCGTTCCCCGTTAACACTTCCAGCGTGATCTTGCAGGCTTTGCGCGTGCGCGCTTCCGCTTCAACGGCTTGCATCAGCGATTGGCCCACGCCTTGACTGCGCCAATCGCTGTGAACGACGATGTCGTGGATGTTGACGAGTGGGGCGGCTTTGAAGGTGCTGTAGCCTTCAAAGCAATTAGCCAAGCCCACGGCTTGCTCCCCAATCGAGGTTTGCGCCCATGCGATGAAGCTGAAGGCAAATGGGCGCTGGCCGAGCTCATCACACAAGCGCTTAAGCGCATCAGGCGCAATCGGCGAGCCGCCACCCATCGGATCACGCGCGTAGTGATCTAGCAGGGCAACGAGCGCTGCGCGATCTTGGCTTAGGCTGTAATCTGCGCGTCGAGTGACAAACTCCATCGTCATGTGCTACTGGCCATTTTTACGCGTAGTCGCTCACTGGAATGCAGCTGCAAGCCAAGTTGCGGTCGCCGTAGACGTTATCCAAGCGACCCACGGGCGCCCAGTATTTGCTGTGATTTTTCGAGCTCAGTGTGGCGCTAGCCACGCTTCGCGGATAAGCATGCTTCCACTCATCGCTGCTGACTGCTTGCGCAGTGTGTGGGGCATTCTTGAGCGGATTGTCGTCAGAAGGCCATCTGCCTTGCTCTATTTCAGCGATCTCAGCGCGAATGGCGATCATCGCGTTGATGAAGCGATCCATTTCCGCCAAATCTTCGCTTTCGGTGGGCTCAATCATCAGCGTGCCAGCGACAGGGAAGCTGAGCGTCGGCGCATGGAAGCCATAGTCAATCAATCGCTTAGCCACGTCTTCCGCGCTCACGCCGCAGCTATCTTTGATCGGGCGAATATCGATGATGCATTCGTGGGCAACGTAGCCTGCTTCGCTCGCGTAGAGCGTGGGAAAGTGGCCTTTCAATCTTGCGCTGATGTAGTTGGCGCTGAGGATAGAAATCTCCGTTGCGGCTTTCAAGCCATCGGCACCCATCATGCGGCAATACATCCAACTGATCGGGAGCACGGCTGCATTACCCAGCGGCGCGGCGCTCACAGCGCCGACACCTTTCGTGAACACACCGCCGGTGGCATGGCCGGGCAGGAAAGGAACGAGATCTTCAACCACGCAGACCGGGCCGACGCCGGGGCCGCCGCCGCCATGGGGGATGCAGAAGGTTTTGTGCAAATTGAGGTGGCTCACATCGCCGCCGAATTCACCGGGCGCGGCTACGCCGACCAGCGCATTCATGTTTGCGCCGTCAACATACACACGCCCGCCATGCTCGTGTACCAAAGCGCAGAGCTCTTTCACGCTGGTTTCAAACACGCCATGAGTCGATGGATACGTGATCATTGCTGCCGCGAGGTTCGCGCTGTGCTGCTCGCATTTGGCTTTCATATCGACCATATCGACGTTGCCTTGTGCATCACATGCAACGACGACGACAGATAAGCCCACCATCTGCGCACTCGCTGGATTCGTGCCGTGGGCGCTGGCTGGAATCAAACAAATATTGCGATGGCCTTGACCGCGCGAATGCTGCCACGCATTGATCACGAGCAAGCCCGCGTATTCGCCTTGTGAGCCAGCGTTGGGCTGCAAGCTGATGCCTGCATAGCCCGTGGCTTGGCAGAGCCATTCACGCAGTTGCTCGTCGAGCAGCTTGTATCCCTCGCGTTGATTCGCGGGGCTGAATGGATGAATATTGGCAAACTCGGGCCAAGTGATCGGGATCATCTCGCTCGTGGCGTTCAGCTTCATCGTGCATGAGCCGAGCGGAATCATCGTGCGATCCAGTGCTAAGTCTTTGTCAGACAGTTTACGGATGTAGCGCAGCATGGCCGTCTCGCTGTGATGCGAGTTGAAGACAGGATGCGTCATGAAGGGGCTTGTGCGGCGCAGGGAATGTGGGATCAAAGGCTCAATGCCTTTTTCAAATTCCGAAAAAGAAGGGACTTTGGTCAAGCTGCCGTTTTCGGCAGCAAAAATCGCCCACAGATTTTCGACGTCACTGCGCTCTGTTGTTTCATCCAAGCTGATGATGATGTATTCATCCCATGCTTTTCGCAGGTTAGCGCCCATGGATACTGCGCGAGATGCTATCGAATCTGTAGCGTCCTTGGTATGCAAGCAAATCGTATCAAAGCCGCTGCTGTGCGTTCCCAGTTCCAAGCCCATAAGTTCCAAGCCTTTGGCCAGAATCGCGGTGTAGCTGGCCACGCGTTGCGCGATACGCTTCAAGCCCACAGGGCCGTGGTACACCGCATACATGCTGGCCACCACGGCTGGCAAGACTTGCGCAGTGCAGATATTGCTGGTGGCCTTCTCGCGGCGAATGTGTTGCTCGCGCGTTTGCAGCGCGAGGCGATAAGCCGGATTGCCATGCGCATCCACGCTCACGCCCACCAAGCGGCCGGGCATGGAGCGCTTGAATTCGTCTTTGCAGGCGAGGAAGGCGGCGTGGGGTCCGCCGTTGCACAGCGGCATGCCAAAGCGTTGCGTGGAGCCGATCACGATGTCGGCTGCTCCCGCCGGATCGCCGTTGCCCCATTGGCCGGGTGGCGTGAGCAAGGTGAGCGCGAGCAAATCGGTGGCCACGATGTAGGCCGCGCCTTTGGCATGTGCGGTTTTGACATCCGTACCTTCTTCACCCAAGCGGCCGCTGGTCGATGGATATTGCTCCAGCACAGCAAAGTAATCATCGCCGGCAATCAGCGCATCCCATTCTTCTTTAGATTGCGCTGATTTGATTTCAATGCCCAGCGGCTTGGCGCGGGTTTGCATCACTTCAATCGTTTGTGGATGCGCATCACCCGCCACGATACAGACATGGCCTTTGGCTTTCACGCTGCGCTTAGCCAGAGTCATGGCCTCGGCGGCGGCAGTGGCTTCATCGAGCATGGAGGCGTTGGCCATCGGCATGCCAGTCAGGTCGCACACCATGGTTTGGAAGTTGATCAGCGCCTCCATGCGGCCTTGAGAA
>JAYVJQ010000367.1:0-4173 GCA_043769055.1 Allobrachymonas sp. | reverse complement strand
ACCACCTGATGGGCCAGCTTCAACTGTAGGCACTGCGCCACCGTACTCTCCCATTGCTGAGAACAAGGCTGGCGACTCATCGAATGACAGTAACACCGTTCCAGCTGTTGGTGTCGGCGGGGTCACTCCCAAAACGGTATCCTTTAGCGTTGAAGCGAGGTTAGCCGTCGCTGGAGTTGGCGCTCCTGTCAGTGCGCTATTGGCCTTGTTCGTTTGGATAAAGCTGGTAATGGCCGTGCTTTCCTGCGCAGCTTTGGTCTTCGCAGTGAGCGTGTCACCAGAAGCTCCAAGAATCGTTTCACCTTGAATTTTGAGAGCGCCAGCCATGACTTGGGCAAGACTATCTGGATTCAATGCTGCCACACCAGCCTTCACTGCCGCCGGTAAAGTAGAAGCAGCAACGCGCTGCACCGCTGCCTTGATCAGGGCCTGGGCAGAGGTTTCGCTGATTGTGCTGCCGCTGATCAAAGCAGGGTTTGCAGCCAAGGCTTGCGCTAGCGCAGCCATCACTTCGCTATAAATCGCTGCGCGTGCTGCATCGCCACCACTGGTCGCTAGGCCAGCGATCACTTCCGTGATCTTTTGAGCAAACTGCTGAATCACCAGCGTTTTCTTCATCAAATCAGTGTTGACTAAGGTGATCGAGCCAACTTGCGTGCGAGCGGGATCGGTGGTCAAGAGATTGGTGTCTGCAGGCAATCCCAAAGCCGAATTGATGGCGCTCTGTGATCCACCATTGGCAATCAGCGTTGTGAGTGGTGTGATCACCGTCGCGCCAGAAGGCGCTTTCAAAGTTCCTGTGAAAGCCAAGCCAGTGTCTATGCTCGTGCCGCCGGTTGCCACTAGGGCTGATGCACATGACGGGCTGAAGCGGAAGAAACCAGAGCTATCTGTGATGACGGTGCGCTCACCGCTGTCGGCCATACCGTTGCCATTGCTGTCGCAGAGCACGGTAGCGCCGCTCAGATAGCCGTCTATAGCAAACCCACTGGATGCGGATGTGCCCGAGCCGGGCGCTGTGGCATCGCCGCCCCCGCATGCACTAACTAACGCTGCAATTGCGCAGGCAGCCAGTTGAAATCGGAAATTCATTGTTCGCATGGATTTGTCTCCTAGGTGTATGCGTTCACGATTCACGTGAATTCAAGTCCTTACAGGGCAGCAAGATTCTTGCTATCTTGAAAGCGCTTTCATTGATGGTACTTTAAGTCAAATTACTGCGCAAGGTGTTTGATCTTGGGACTTACCCTGTAGTGGGCAGGTAACTCTGAGCGGTTTTTTTGTAAGGTGATGGCACGGGCAAAATCTCTTTCGTGTGCATCGCGCTCATATAAGAAAGATTGGCTTACGGACGCTGGTAGACCCGCACATAATCAACTTCCATTTGAGCGGGAAGTTGCGCGTTGTTCACTGTACCGCCGAGATCACCGCCCATCGCGATATTCAAAATCAAGTATTGCGCTGCATTGAATGGCCACTGGTTTCGATCACCATTATTTGGATTCAGATAAGTGAAATACTCGATGCCGTTCACGCCGATCACGATGCGATCCGCTTCCCAGCGAAGCTGGTAGTTGTTATATGAATTGCAAGCATTCGGCAAGGCAGTTGAGGCTCCTTTGGCAACGCCCAACGTGCCCCCCGACCAGTTGTAAGCCTTGGTGTGCACTGTGCCTAGGATTTGCTGCTTTTCTGCCGCAGACGTGCCCTTTTGCTCCATGATGTCGATTTCGCCGTCGTCTGGCCAACGCCCACCCGTGCCAAGCATCCATATAGCGGGCCAAGTGCCCAAACCGCAAGGCAGTTTGGCGCGAATCTCCCAAAAGCCGTAGGTCCAGCTCGCCAAGCCGCGTGTGATCAAGCGCGCCGAGGTGTAGTCTTGGCCTCCAAAATCTACTGCGGAAGTCAGACGCTCGCGCCTCGCTTCAATGATGAGTTTGCCGTCTTGCACGCGGGAATTTTCCAGGCGGGCGTTGGAGTAATACTGCTTCTCGTTATTCCACCAACCCAGCTTGTTGCGCTCGGTGTCGTAGGCCCACTTTTTTGCATTAGGTAAGCCAGAGTTATTGAACTCGTCGCTCCATACCAGAGTCCAGCCTGCCAACGCAGGTGCAGTCACCGAGGTATCAACATCGGGATTTACCACAGGCGAGGCAGGTGTCGAAACTACCGGCGTGCTGGTTGGCGGGGCAGATGCAGCACCACCACCACCACCGCCACAAGCGATCAGTGAAAGCGAAGCTAGGCTGATCAGCCATTTCATTTCAAAATGCCTAGGGTCTTGGGCAACACGCGCAGGCTCTTGCCATCACTGAATTTCACATCGATCGGAGCACTGCCGGCGTTGTAGGCCATGTGGGTTTGCGTGCCATCAGCGCGTTTGAAAACGCTGTAGAGCGGCGTGTTGGCACTGACGCTGAAGTCCGGGCGACCCATGGCTTGCAGGTTGAGCATGAAAGACAGGGTATCGGTGCGGGTTTCGCCAAGCTCGACAGACCCCCAACGATCCCAAGTTGCCAAAGCCTTGGTCGGATCAATGAGTGCTTGATACTTTGCGAAAATATCTTGCCAAATGTCACGTGGCGGAGGATTGGGTGGCAGCTTGCCGAACTGCGCATACACCACCGACTCTTCTTTTAGTGCATCAAGATTTTTCTGAATATAGGCCGGATAACGCCCGAGGTACGTCGACGAGGTGGTCAGCGGCAGCATGTTGATGCCAGTAATCTGCCGGGGCTCGTCAGTCCACCAAGTGTTGTGGGCATACTTGCCGCCAAACACCATGCTTGCGTCCACGTTTTTGTATTCCGGCGGAAACACTAAACCATGCACATTGAACCAATAGTGGTCAACAGCTTGTGTCTCGGTGGTATACAGATAAACGCCCAGATCGCGCAAGGCTTTGTCGCCATTGACTTCGCCCCAAAGAATCAAGCCGGTCCAAGCATGAAGAGCTTCGGAGGATGACTCTTGGTTATTGCCTGTATCGCCTAAGCCAACGCCGGAGGCCCATGAATGCCCCTCATAAGGATCAAACACACGCAGAAATGGAAAGCTTGCCTCGCCACGTACAGGGTGGGCAATGTCTGCGACCAGCTTATCAATCAATCCGCCCCACTTGCTTTTGGAAGCCCACTCGGGATCACGCAGAGCGATTTCAGCGGCGGCTCGAATCCAGTAGCCGTAGTGAAAGTGGTGATCATTCATTTGCTCGGCAAAAAAGTATTGTTCCGGATAAGCCAGCATGGTGCCTAGCTTGTCGTTGTAGTGAAAATAGGTTTTGCTACTTTTACCCGACATCCACTCCTCCATCCTTGTCTTCAGCATCTGCAAAAGGCGGTCACGCGCAGCCATGTCGCCCTGCTGTTCTGCAACATCCATGAGCTTGATGACACGATGGAGACCTTTACCCGCCCAATAAGGGAAATCGCCGCCTTGCTCCAGCAGTCGCCGCGCGTTGCGCAGGTCAATAGACATCACATCTTTGAGGTTATGTCCACCCGCTTGCGTCGGCGCGGCGGGCCAGAAAGGCACCCAGCTCACGTAGCGGTTGCTCGTTTTGAAGTCGTTCGCTACCAGCGTTTTGATATTGCCGCGAACGGTATCGTATCCAGCGCCCAAACGATCTGCGACAGCTGTGTTCTGATGCCAATGATGCGGATATAGCCCGAGGATCGTCGTGGTATTTGCACCCTCCATGGCCTGCGTTGTGGCAGAAAAATGCGTTTCTACGGTACTACTGGCTTGGTCATATTGCCACGCCACGCGCGTATCGCGAATGAATGCATAGGCGTGCTTTGAAAATAACTCCATAGTCTCCGGCTTAGCGTCAGGCAATACAGCTACCGAGAGGTAACCCTTGCCAGCCGGTAGCCGTCCAGTCCAAGAGCCCGCAGCGCCAGCTTCCCAAAATGTCCCCTGCGGCGCAAACACTGCATAGCGCTTGTTTTGCGATGCAATCACGAGGTGGTTGCTTTGCGGTGCGCCCACAACTCGTGAACCGCCTGTTGGCATCACGATCTGGATATCACCACGACTCAACGTGAAGTATACAAAGGGGCTACCGTGCGCGACGGTCGCCATCATTCGGCTATCGCCGCTACCCATTGCGATATCGATCGACCAATCGCTGGCTTTGGCGAGTTTTGCCGCCTGAAGCGGGAAAGCAGCCGG
>JAYVJQ010000366.1:0-10324 GCA_043769055.1 Allobrachymonas sp. | reverse complement strand
ACCGTGCTGATCAACCCTGTCATCATTCCAATATTGGAGGAAAATCAGCTTCTACCCGTCATGGAATCTACACAGTATGCTATTGAATTAATAGCGTTTGATTTGCGCTATGAGGCTGATGCAGACGATCTGGAAGAGGGCTGGGAGGGCTGCCTGTCTGTGCCCGGCCTGCGCGGCGTGGTGCGGCGCTTTAAACGTATTCGTTATCAAGGCTTCAATGAGTTGGGCCAGCCCATCGATCGCACGGTTGAAGGCTTTCATGCAAGAGTTGTTCAGCATGAGTGTGACCATTTGCACGGAATCCTGTATCCGATGCGGGTGAAGGACTTCTCACGCTTCGGTTTCACTGACATACTGTTTCCAGAACTCTCTGGAAACGATGATGACGACTAAATTCCTCTCTGTAGCCTTGATGGCTTGCGCTACGTTGCTCTGTGCGTGCGGCTCAGGTGGCGATAGCTTCACGGCTCATCCCAATCCACCTGCTCCCTTCGTGCCCGGCACGGGCTTTTTGGAGATTGACCAACCCGCGATTAATGTGATGACGCAGGCTAACTCCGTTACGCTGAGTTTGGTGAATGATGGTGGCACCACAGTACTGCAAATCAGCACGCCAGTCACCGCCGCCAACCCCGCAGGGCGCTATGTGGGCGGCGGCACTGGCAACAAAGCCATCGTGGGCTTGGATGGCTTTGATGGCCTCAAGCTCACCGATTTAGGCAGTGTCACGCTAGATGCGAAGGTGATCACAGGTGGTACAAGTAATTTCTATATGAACTTCCTCGTCGATCTCGATTGCGTGAAAAACGAAGACGTGACCACGATGACGATCGCCGATATCCGCGCCAATCGCCGCATCATTGTGTGGATTCCTGGCGCAGGCGCGCTGCAACCCGATGGCTACACACGCTACAACGTTTCGCCCACGGATGCGCAATGGCTGATCGTCGGCGCGCCAACGCTGGGCGTTGGCCCCAACCCCAGCGGCCCCGCCACGGCGCTCAGCCTCACCGGCTTTCCCAATGCCTGCATCGTCGATGGCATCTCCGCAGATGGTGGATTGCCGCGCAACACCAGCTTAGCTGCCTGCGTATCGGGGGCAGGCCTTCCCAGCACAGCCTCTGCCTCTTGCGGCTTGGCGCACAAAGGCGCGCTCATCTTGCTGGGCGACTCCAACAACTTGACTGCCAAGACTTACAACGTCAAACGTGTGAAGATCAAAGACCGCGAGATCGTGTTTCGCTAGTCTCAAGTCAAAGTGCAAATCACAGGCGTGTGATCTGAAGGCCGCTCGTTTTTGCGGGGGGCTTTGTCGATGATGCAGCTTTGTACTTTGGGTTTCAGGGCATCGCTCACCAAGGTGTAGTCGATCCGCAGGCCTTTGTTGCGGCGCAGGGCCATGTCGCGGTAATCCCACCAGCTGTACAGCTTGGGGCCTTGCTCGAACATTCGGAAGGCATCGGTCAAGCCTAATGCCAGCAAATGCTTGAATTGATCACGCTCGGCTTCGGTATGGTGAATCGTCTCGCGCAGGCCCTCGGGGTCGTGCGTGTCGCGGCCGTCAAACGTAATGTTGAAATCGCCCACCAGCACGAGCTGCGGATGCGCGGCGAGCTCTTCGCGCAGCCAATCGCGCAGGGCGCGCAGCCAGCTCATTTTGTATTCAAACTTCTCTGTGCCGGGTGCTTGGCCATTGACGAAATAGCCGTTGACAACGCGGATTTTTCCTAGAGCGGTGTCGAGCGTGGCCGCGATGATGCGGCTTTGCTCATCGGCAAAGCCAGGGATGTTTTTTTGAATATCCGCGACATGGCTCACAGATTCTTTGCGAGTCAGCCATGCCACGCCGTTGTAAGTCTTCTGGCCAAACACCTGCGCGCTGTAGCCAGCTGCTTCAAAGTCCGCAAACGGGAATTTTTCATCCATCATCTTGAGCTCTTGCAAGCCAAGCGCATCGATCTTCTCACCCTCGGGTTGTGCATTGAGCCAGTCAATCACTTGGCCCGCGCGGATGGTGAGAGAGTTGACGTTCCAAGTGGCGATTTTCATGATTTTTTAGATTAAAAATGGCAGGTAGCCGGCATAGAATATGCGCAGAGTGCTATGAATTTAATAGTTAATCGTGGGTTACAGAGTTTCATCAAACGCGATGGAAATCCACAAAATCTAAGCGCACACCTTGGCTGCTCGTTATCGTGGAGCGCGAAGTCTCTGCCCAATCTGCGCCCAACTCAGGTGCGAACGCATCACCCGCATACTGCGCATCAATCTGCGTGATCACCGCCCGCTGCGCCAGTGGCAAGGCCTGCGCATAAATCTGTGCGCCACCGATCACCCAAACCTCCGCATGCCCAGCTTGCTCACAAATCAATAGCGCCTCACGCAGATTCTGTGACGGGTAAGTGCCGTTTTTCTTTAAATTTCCACGTATTTCTTCAGAGGAAGAGATGACCACATTCATGCGCCCTGGCAGCGGCCTGAACTTGAGCGGCAGTGAATCCCACGTCTTGCGTCCCATGATCACAGGAGACCCTGTCGTAGTTTTTTTGAAGTGCGCAAGATCCTCTGGCAAATGCCAAGGCATCTTGCCGTTCAAACCGATCACGCGCTTATGAGCTTGCGCCCAGATGAGGTTGATTTTCATGCTGGCACAGACCATAAGTTATTGAGCTGGGCCATCGGTGGCATCTCGCGCGCAGCCCAATATTCAGCGACTGAAACGTGAGCTGGATTGACGAAGTAGTGAGCGGCTAAACGCCAGACGTACTTAATTGAGTCTTCAAATTTAGTGCGAGCTTCAGTTTGCAAAGTCGCTTCGCTCAGTACCAGCTCAGAAACGGAATCTAAGAGTACACAAATCCGCTTGAATGCATCGGTGGCTTCGCCCGTCTCATCTTCTCCGATCCAGTTGGGCATACCAGCTCCTACGATTTGGCGATCTTTTTCTAAGCTTTCGCCTTCCCACAGGGCCAGTAAACGCTTCCATTTTTGCGCTGCGGATTCCAGAGGTGTATTTTGGAAATGACCCCCATTCTTTTGATTGGGCAAAGCGTCTCGCATGGCGCGCTTGATTTTGTTGCTTGTTGGGGCTAAAGCAGCCAGTAAATTGCGGTCACTTCTGCTGGGGTCGTAACTCAGCGTTGTTAAACCCAGTAGGTCGCTGGGCAAATGCAGTTGCTGCTCATCACGAGGCTGAATAATGAAACACTTCTCTATTCCTAAATAACCCGCGAACAGACCGAGTTCAAAAATAACGTTATCTCTAGCAGCAGGCATTGGGCTGCCACGCATCAGGAGGACATCATCGGGATTGAAAATAAACGCAGCGAAGTCTGTGGCTTTCATAGCATCAGATAAATCAGCCATCGTTTGCCTGGAGGGCTTGAAGATTCCTTGCGTCCAAACAGTGACTTCTGCATCAAACTCAAGATTCTCTTGCAAGTGATATGCAGTGTCCAATCCTTCTTTGGACGAGGCTATGAAGAGTCGAGGCAGTCTGCCTTGCACGTTCATTTAGACACCTTGCCAGCAATGTGAGGGTGGAATTGATAGTTTTGTACTTCAAAATCTTCGTACACATAGTCGAACATCGTAGCTGGATAGCGTTTGATGACGAGCTGCGGATAAGGAAAGGGCTCGCGGCTGAGCTGTAGTTTTGTTTGTTCAATGTGGTCGTTGTAAATATGGCAATCGCCCCCCGTCCACACAAAATCGCCCACGTCTAAATCACATTGCTGCGCGAGCATGTGGGTGAGCAGGGCGTAGCTGGCGATGTTGAAGGGCACGCCTAGGAAAATATCGGCGCTACGCTGGTAGAGCTGACAGCTGAGTTTTCCTCGTGCGCCAGTCTCGCCAGGCGCAACATAAAACTGAAAAAACGCATGGCAGGGCATGAGCGCCATTTTGGGCAAATCGGCCACATTCCAAGCGCTGACGATGATGCGGCGCGAATCGGGATTGGTTTTGAGCTGCTGCACAGTTTGCGCAATTTGGTCGATGTGGCCGCCATCAGGAGTCGGCCAGCTGCGCCACTGCACGCCATACACGGGGCCAAGGTCGCCGGTCTCTTTGTTGGCCCACTCATTCCAAATCGTCACACCACGCTCTTGCAGCCATTTGGCATTGCTATCGCCGCGTAGAAACCATAGTAGTTCCAAAATAATGGATTTGAGGTGCACTTTCTTCGTGGTGACAAGCGGAAAGCCCTCAGCCAGATTGAAGCGCATTTGATGGCCGAAGACGGAGCGTGTGCCCGTGCCGGTGCGGTCGGTTTTGGCCACGCCGTGCTCGAATACATGGCGCATGAAGGTTTCGTATTGGTTGGAAGGCATGGTGTTTAGATTTTAGTAACCGCCGAATAGTGTATCCATCGCTTGCGTGATGAGGTGTGCGTGTTGCTGCCAATGATCAACTGGGCGTGAAAACGAGTGTGCAGGAAAGGCGGCAATCGCGGCAGTATCCAAAATCACCGCTTTGCCTTTGATCTTGAAGCTGGGGTTCATATCGCGCACAGGGTAGGGCAGGTAGCCCGCCTCGCGCAACGGCAACACGACTCTTGTGCCCAGCGTGTCGAGGAAAGTGTTTTGCACATCGAGCAAATACGGCGTTTTGCGGCGCAGCTCGGGGTCGGGATGCGCATACACATCGTATCGGGCCATGTTTTTTTCCTGCTTTAGAACGTACGGTATTTCGCCAGCGGCAAACCCTCTTGCTCGATGCGCGCGTTGTAAGCCGCAAAAGCTTCTTTGTTTTCCTCGCGCCAGCGCTCCCAGTATTGGCGCTTCATTTCTTGCGAGAACCATGCATCAATGGTTTGCGACATATTGATGCCCAGCTTCTTGGCGGTTTCGACCGCATCGGCGCTGAGCGTGAGGTTGACGGGGCGTTTATGGGTCGGGTTCGCTGTGGCAGACATGAGCATCTCCTTGGATGCGCAGATTTTATGCGCATAAAGCATGCGCATGAAAAGAGCACATCAATTTAGCGCATCAATTTAGCGCAAAACTCGCCGCACTTGCACAAACTCCCAATGCGCCACTTCCACTGGCATGATCGAAAGGCGATTGCCCCGCGCCAGCAGCTTGAGGGTAGCCAGCGCCGCTTGCTCGCGCAGCCAGCTAAGCGGCACAAGATTCCAGATCTCCACCAGTTGCACATCCACATTCAGCCAGCGCGGCTCATCTTTGGAGGATTTTGCATCGAAATAGGGGCTGGCTGAATCAAACTGCGAAGCATCCGCATATGCCGCGCTTGCCACCCGCGCCACGCCTGCAATGCCCGGCTGCGCGCAGGATGAGTGGTAATACCAAACCAGATCACCGATGCGCATCTGATCGCGCATGAAGTTGCGCGCTTGGTAATTGCGCACGCCATACCAAGCCACCGTCTGCGCGGGCCGCGCCGCTAAATCGTCAATCGACACATCATCAGGCTCGGCCTTCATGAGCCAGTATGGCGGTGTACTCATGCGCGCTCTTCCACGCGCCCATCCGCATGCCTTGCAAAGCGCCCCTGCTCGCGCGCATGCACAGGATCGCTCTTGCCCCAAGGCCAGCCGCCAAACTGCGTACGCTGGTAGTCTGCAAAAGCTTGGTGGATTTCATCCTGCGTGTTCATCACAAACGGGCCATGCTGCGCCACAGGCTCAGCAATTGGGCGGCCTTGCAAGAGCAGCAATTCACTGATCGCATCTCCATTCTTCAGCTCGCAAGGCAGATCGCCGCGCAGCTCAATGGCATGGCCCGCTTTGACGGATTGGTCTGCCACTTCCATGCGTTCACCATTGAAAAAGTACAGCACCCGAGCTACATCTGCGCTGGCCGCAGGCGGCAGCGTCCATACCGCACCGGCAGCTATTCTGAGCGTAAAAATACCCACGTTGCTGCCCGGCTGACTCGCCCAAGAGTCAGGTGGCGGCGCTAGAGTTTTTGAGGCGCTTGGCTGCCCCGCCAATTCACCCGCAATGCACACGATCTGCGTGGCACGGCCTTGTGTATCTAGTTCACTCCAGCGCGGAATCTCTTCATGCCAGAGCATGGTGAAATGCGGTTTAGCCATTTTATTTTTTGCAGGCAAATTCAGCCAAATCTGAAACAGCTCCGCAGGGTTGGGTGTATCGCTGCGCAGCAGTGGAAACATCTCACAATGCACAATGCCCGCACCCGCTGTGAGCCACTGCACATCACCGCCGCCAAAGCGCGCCGTTGCACCCAGTGAATCCGAATGATCAATGCGCCCCTTGCGCACAATCGTCACCGTTTCAAAGCCGCGATGAGGATGTGCTGGAAAGCCAGGCACCTTCTGCCCGTGGTACATATTCCAGCCATCTTGCCCCGCAAAATCGCTGCCCATTTGCCGTCCACTCAAGGCTGCCGCGTCAATACCAAGCAGTTCATTGCCCGCTGGGTAAGCATCGTTATGGTACGCGCAAAACAAAAAGGGATCGAGTGTGGGCCAGTGCATGCCCAAGGGGGCTGTGGAAAGAATGGGGTTCATAGGGTGCACATCGTAAATCATATGATTGTGATACGTGGCCGCTTTGAATTAAGCGTCAGCTATCAAGCGCTTGCCAAGGCTGGTGACATCATCCACGCCATAGCCCAAGCTTTGGTAGAAGGCAATCACGGCGGCGTTGCTGCTGCGCACTTGCAGGTTGATCTTGGGGCAGCCTCGCGCTTTCATAGCTTCTTCGCCCCATTGCATGAGCGTGCTTGCATGTCCTTTGTGTTGGTGTGCGGGATCGACGGCGAGATAGTTGACCCAGCCGCGATGACCCTCAAAGCCGAACATAGCGCTGGCGATCAGTTGATTTTCTTCTATGCCAACCACGAACAGCTCGGGCTGCACCGTGAGTTTGCGGGCAATGTCTTGGTGCGGATCGTTCCACGGGCGGGTGAGATTGCAGGCTTGCCAGAGCGCGATGACTTTGGATTCATCGGATGTGTGAAAAGCGCGAATCTCCATCAAGCCGCCTTCTCCGCTGCCTTCAAAGCCCGCTTCAAATCGTCCATCAAATCGTCTGCATCTTCTAGCCCGATGGACAGACGAATCGTGCCAGGGCCGATGCCTGCGCCGCTTAAGGCTTCATCGCTCATGCGGAAGTGCGTGGTGCTGGCTGGGTGAATGACGAGGCTGCGGCAATCGCCAACGTTGGCCAGGTGGCTGAATACTTTGAGGGTTTCGATGAAGGCTTTGCCTTGGGCTCTTGTGCCTTTCATGTCGAAGCTAAACACGCTGCCTGCTCCGCGCGGCAAGAGCTTTTGCGCCAAGGCGTAGCTCGGGTGCGATTCGAGCATCGGGTGGCCGACTCGGCTCACAAAGGGATGGGCGGCCAAGAATTGCACCACCTTTTCTGTGTTGCGCATGTGTTGCGCCATGCGCAGCGGCAAGGTCTCAATGCCTTGCAGGATGAGCCATGCGGTGTGCGGGCTCATGCATGCGCCAAAATCGCGCAGGCCTTCGCGTCGGGCACGGAGTAAAAACGCTCCTACCGTGGATTCTTCGGTGAAGACCATGTTGTGAAAGCCTTCGTAGGCTTCGGAAAGTTCTGGGAATTTGCCCGACTTTTCCCAATCGAAGCTGCCGCCATCGACCACCACGCCGCCAATGACTGTGCCATGCCCTGAGAGAAACTTGGTGGCTGAGTGATACACGATGTCCGCCCCATGCTCAAACGGTTTGATGAGCCAAGGCGAGGTGAGGGTGCTGTCAACCAAGAGCGGCACTTTAGCCTTATGTGCGATCTGGGCCACGGCAGAAATATCCAGCACATCCATGCCGGGGTTGCCCACAGTTTCGCCAAAAAACAGCTTGGTATTGGGCTGCACCGCGGCGCGCCAGCCGTCTAAATCGCCGGGCTTGACGAAAGTGGTGTCAATCCCGAAGCGGCGCATTGTGTAGTGCAGCAAGTTCTGGCTGCCGCCATAGAGTGCGGTGGAGGCCACGATGTGCGAGCCTGCACCCATAAGGGTAGCGATACTCAAATGCAGCGCCGCTTGGCCCGAGGCCGTAGCAATCGCGCCAATACCGCCTTCCAGCGCGCTCACGCGCTGCTCAAACACGGCGTTCGTCGGGTTGCTGATGCGGCTGTACACATGGCCTGCGCGCTCCAAATTGAAGAGACTGGCGGCATGCTCGCTGGACTCGAACACAAAGCTGGTGGACAGGTGAATCGGCACGGCGCGCGCGCCCGTGGCGGGGTCAGGCGCAGCGCCTGCGTGCAGGGCGAGGGTATCGAAGCCGGGGTCAGAGTAGCCGGGCATGGTTTTTCCTAGGAAAGTGTCACAGTTGAAGAATGTCATTGTGAGCTATATTCTTGCTAACCGATGAGGAGTTCCCCATGAAAGTCAGAGACATTTTGCGCGTCAAGGGCAGCACGCTCTACACCATCACGCCTGAACACAGCTTGCAAGATGCCATGACCCTCATGGCCGAGAAAGACATAGGCTCGCTGGTGGTCATCAGCAATGGCCTTGTGGTGGGCATGCTCACTTTTCGCGAAGTGATTTTGGCGATCAATAAAAACGGCGGTAAGGTGGAAGGCACGAGCGTCTATCGCGCGATGGACGATGGCCCGCTGATCTGCACGCCCGAGACCGAGATGGATGAAGTGCGCCGCATGATGCTGGGCCGCCATGCCCGCTACATGCCCGTGATCGAGAACCGCATGCTCATGGGCGTGATCAGCTTTTATGACGTGGCCAAAGCCGTGGTGGATGCGCAGAATTTTGAGAACAAGATGCTGAAGGCCTATATCCGTGATTGGCCCGAAGCCGACGAATAGGCGGCTACTGCGCGGGCGATCTGCGTCGTTGCGAGGGTCGCCGAAAATCCTCACAGCCGTTTCAGGCTGCTCCGGTTTTCGGCAACCCTCGCGCCTAGCATCTCATCCCGCTCGCTACGCCGCGTTGCTCTCTGAAAAGTAGCGATTCGATGAGTAAAAAACCTCACATTTCTGAAACACCTGCCACCGCGCTGCTCAAAGCGCATGGTGTCGCATTCACCGAGCATCCGTATGAATACCTCGAACACGGCGGAGCGAACCACAGCGCGCAGGTGCTGGGGCAAGACCCGTTCATCGTGGTCAAAACGTTGATCATGCAAGACGAATCTGCCAAGCCTTTGATCGTGTTGATGCACGGCAATCGCAAAGTGAGCACGAAAAATTTGGCGCGTCAGATCGGCTGCAAATCGGTGGAGCCTTGCAAGCCCGAGGTGGCGAATAGGCATTCGGGCTATTTGGTGGGCGGCACATCACCTTTTGGCACGAAGCGCGAGATGCCGGTGTACATTGAAGAGACGATCCTCGCGCTGCCGCGCATCTTCATCAATGGCGGGCGGCGCGGGTATTTGGTGAGCATCGATCCGCAGGTGTGTGTGCCGCTATTGGGTGCTAAGGCGGTGAATTGCGCTTTGGATGAGGGTTGAATGGGGCGCTTTGAAAATTCAAAATGCGTAACGCAGAAAACACAGAAAGTACACAGAAAAAAATACCGAAAAATACAAACAATCATGAGGTACGTTCATTAGAAGTCACGTTGATGCAATCGGTTTTATGAATTTTTCTGTTTTTTCTGTGTACTTTCTGTGCTTTCTGCGTTCGGATGTTTGGTGTTTTCTTGCTAGTTATGCAATCCCATTCATAACTCGCCATTCCCAATAGCGCAGAGTCTCAAAGCCTCCTAACATTGCGGCTGTGAATTCTCTACAAACCAGTTTCTCCACCGCTTGGCAGCTCGTGATCTCGGGTGATGCGCAGCTCTGGGCGATCATTGGACGTTCGCTCGCTGTGAGCGGCTTGGCTACGCTGCTGGGCTTTACGATTGGCGCTGCACTCGGGGCATGGCTTGCGGTGGCGCGCTTTGCGGGGCGGGGGGTGATCCTGACTTTGCTGAACGCCATGCTGGCACTGCCCTCGGTGGTGGTGGGGTTGCTGGTGTATTTGCTGCTTTCGCGCAGCGGGCCGCTGGGCTTTCTGGGCTGGCTGTTTTCCTTTAAGGCGATGGTACTGGCGCAGACGATTCTGGTGCTGCCCATCGTGGCAGCTTGGGTGCGCCAAGCGATTGAAGATGCGGATCGCGCGCATGGTGAGCAGTTGAGCGCCATGGGCGCGGGGCAGGGCATGCGCGGGCTGCTGCTACTGCTGGATGAACGCTTTGTGTTGCTCACGATTGCAATAGCCGCCTTTGGTCGCGCGATTGCAGAGGTGGGCGCGGTGATGATTGTGGGCGGCAATATCGATGGTTTCACCCGCGTGATGACCACGGCGATTGCGCTGGAGACGAGCAAAGGCGATTTGCCACTGGCTTTAGGTTTGGGTGCTGTG
>JAYVJQ010000365.1:0-3444 GCA_043769055.1 Allobrachymonas sp. | reverse complement strand
ACATGCTTTTGATGGGGTAATTGCTGATCTTGATGGTGGGTGTGCCTGCATTGGTGTTCGTGCCGCCATCTTCATCGCTCACATCTAAGCCGTTGCCGGGCAGGCTGTTGTCTTTCAAGCCAAGGGCGCGGATGCTAGTGATGGATTTGCTGGCAATATCAAGAACAGCAATTGCATTGTTCTCTTGCAAAGTGATCCAAGCGGTGCTGTTGTCTTCAGAGATGGTGATGTATTCCGGCTCTAAGTCTTGTGCCACGGTGGTAGTGCCAATCCCGGGCAAGCGCACGCCTTGCGCGCGTAAGGCAGCGGCTTGTGTGTTGAAGGAAGTGAAGCCAGCGTTAGTGACAGTCATTTGTAATGTACTGGTCGTCGGCGATAGACCAGTAATTTCAATCACGCTGACCGAGCCTTCAGGGTCGACCGAGCCGACTTGACCGTAGCTATTAGGTTCACCCTCGTTGGCCACGAGCAAAAAGCGACCATTGGGCGAGAAAGTGAGCATGTCGGGCAGGGCGCCCACGGTGCGTGTGCCCAGCACAGTGAGGTCGCTGGCGCGCACGAAGGCCACCAAGCCTGCATCGGTCTTGGTGGCAGCTTCTACAGCCAAGGCCACGATGCCGTTGTAGATGGCTACACTGTTGATACCGCCTAAATTCGCGCCAAACTGCGCACTGGTGAGCGAGCCGATCAAGCTGACGCTCAAGGTGGCCGATGCGCCTGAGCCGGTGCTGGTCATGCTGAGCACATCAACCGAGGCTTGCGCGCCATTGATCACAAACAAGCGGCGGCTTAAGGGGTCGTAGGCTGAAATTTCTGCTGCTCCCAAGCCGCCAGTATGGACATAGCCCGCGATTTTTTCCATGCTGAGGTTGATTGGGGTGGGCTCGACAGCGGGCTGGATGATGGACGTACTGTCCGCATCGCTACTGCCACCACACGCTGTCACCAGTGCAGCAGTGATCAGGCTGATCGCTGCTGCGCACATTCCAGTCAGGTATTTCTTGATCGTGAATTTCATAGGTTTTTATTCCAACTTTTGGGGCTGCACACATTGGCCCGCAAACTTTGAATTGGAATCAAGTCATGTGTCCAAGGCGTGACAGTCATATGACGGTTTGGTGACTTGCAAGATGAGGGGGCTTGTTGCAGATGCTGATTTGCAATATTTCTATATTTCGATTATTATCGAATGATGGAAACAAAAAAGAAACCCTCTGCCCAAGCCAAGCGTGTGCAAGAAGCCGATGCGCTGCTGGCTTTGACAGCGCTGGCCCAAGCGCAGCGCCTGCGCGTGTTTCGCTCGCTGGTGCAAGCGGGGCAGGCGGGGCTCACCCCCGGTGTGCTGGCTGCGATGCTGGATGTGCCGGCGTCGAGCTTGTCGTTTCACCTCAAAGAACTGGTCAACGCTCGGCTCGCGCAGGTGGAGCAACAAGGGCGCAGCTTGATCTATCGCGCCGATTTTTCGCGTATGACGGGCTTGCTGGCCTTCTTGACGGAGAACTGCTGCGCCGCTGATCCTGCTGGTGCAGGATGTTGCTAACTCCTAAATTAATAGCAAACTATTCAAATTCTATGCCGGCTAATAGGCTCATTTATCTTAAATTCAAGAGGAAACCATCATGAAACGCTTTCACGTTCATATCTCAGTAGATTCGATTGAGCAATCCGTTAAGTTCTACAGCGCGCTCTTTGGCCAAGAGGCCAGTGTGCAAAAAAGCGATTACGCCAAATGGATGCTCGATGACCCGCGCATTAATTTTGCGGTATCCAAGCGAGGTGCGCGCTCTGGGCTCGATCACTTGGGCATTCAGCTCGATAGCGCTGATGAGCTGCACCAGATGACGGCCCAGCTGCAAACGGCGGGCATCGCTGTCACCGACCAAGGCGAGACGACCTGCTGCTATGCCCAGAGCGACAAAGGCTGGGTACACGACCCGCAAGGCATTGCCTGGGAGAGTTTCGTCACGATGGGCGAGGCCACGACCTATGGCGTAGAAAATGTTGTTGCCGCTGAGAGCGCCACCGCCTGCTGCGCGCCCACTGCAAAGCCAAAAATCTCGCTGAGTGATATTGCCGTGCGGCCAGAGGCCAGGTGCGGCACGCCCGCTGGCAGCGCACCTAACTGCTGCTGAGATGATTAATTACTATTAATTCAATAGCACTCTTCGCTTATTCTATGCCGGCTAGATGCCGATTTTGCTTCAAAAGGCCTCATCATGACGATTACAACACCTCTGAACGTGCTCTTCCTATGTACCCACAACTCAGCCCGCAGCATCTTGGCTGAAGTGCTGCTGAATAAAATCGGCGCAGGCCGCTTCAAGGCTTACTCCGCCGGCAGCAGCCCGAGGGAAGGAGGCAGCCCAAATGCCATCGGCCTGCAAGTGCTGCGTGATCATGGGTTCGACACCACGGGTTTGCGCAGTAAAAACTGGGATGAGTTTGCTACGCCTTATGCACCCAAGATGGATCTCATCATCACCGTCTGCGACAACGCCGCAGGCGAGGTCTGCCCCTATTGGCCCTGCCAGCCGGCCACCGCGCACTGGGGCTATCCCGATCCGAGCGCGGGCGATGGCAGTGATGCAGAAAAGCATGAAGCCTTCCGCCAAACCCTGCACGCCATGCGCCGCCGGTTGGAGCTGCTCGTGAACCTGCCTATTGAAAAGCTGGCCAAACTCAGCTTGCAGCAAACCGCCAAGGATTTAGCGAATGCGTAACGTACAGCACTCAAGCGTCGCATGCGATTGCAAAATGGCGCGTTTCGCATCGCACTTTTTTCTACCTGCGGTGCTGGCAATGAATAGCCTCGCCTTTGCAGTGGCCTATGGTGTCGGTGCATCGCTTGAGATCGTCGTCACGCTGGGCAGCGTGTTGACTTTACTGATGGTTTGGGCTTTGCAGCGTTGGATTCCGCTACAAGATGCATGGAATGTGCCGAATGCGGACACAAAGACTGATCTCACGAGCATGGCCATCTTGCTGGGCCTAATAGACCCACTGCTGAAAATGCTGGGCGCTGCTGTAGCGATTTGGCTAGTAGCGCAAGCCTCACCGCTGGCCATGCTGTTCCCCAAAGATTGGCCGTTCATCGCGCAAGTGGCGTTGGCAGTTCTGTTACTTGAGCTGGGCAAATACGCCGCGCACCGCCTGCACCATGCGCTGCCAGCGCTGTGGTGGCTGCATGCGATGCACCACAGCCCTCAACGCTTCACGGCGATCAATAATTTTCGCTTTCATCCACTGAACTACGCGATCAACTTTTGTATGAGCGTGCTGCCGATGCTCTTGATCGGCATTCCAGCGGAGGTGATGTGGGCTTATCTGGCGCTGACGCAGCCCGTGCTCATGATTCAGCATGCGAATCTTGATTTGCGCAACCCGTGGCTTGATCGCCTCTTCGCCACACCGCGCACGCATCTGTGGCATCACGATGCCGATGAG
>JAYVJQ010000364.1:0-4189 GCA_043769055.1 Allobrachymonas sp. | reverse complement strand
GCGTACTCAGGACAAGTGAACCTGCTGATTGCGCCTTGCGTGAGTCCGTGGGCTTACGAGCGTATCCAACGCTGGAATTTCGATGCGCTTGATCCAAACCGTAACTTCCGCGCAGGCAGCGCAGCAGAAGAATCCGCTGCGCTGATGCGGCTTGTTGCGCCCCTGCGTGGCCAGATCCAATTGCACATGGATTTGCACGAAACCACCGACAGCGATGAAACCGAATTTCGCCCCATGCTCGCCGCGCGGGATGGCAAAGCGTTCGAGCCCGGCAGCATTCCCGATGGTTTTTACGCAGTCGATGACAGTGGCAATCCGCAACCTGCCTTTCAGCAAACCATCATTGCAGCCGTCAGCCAAGTCACGCAGATCGCACCTGCCGATGAAAAAGGCTGTCTGATCGGCTCAAAGGTGGTTGCACCCGGCGTGATCGAATACGACATGCAAGCCCTTGGCCTGTGCGCCAGCATCACGGGCGCACGCTACACCTGCACCACCGAGGTCTACCCCGGCAGCCCCCACAGCCTAGCCTGCAGCCCTGAGCAATGTATCCAAGCGCAAGTGGCCGCAGTGTATGCTGGACTCGATTATTTGATCAAAAATGGCAAGTAGCCGGCATGGAATATACGCAGAGTGCTATCAAAATAATAGTTACCGAGAAAAACGCACGTCCCATTTGCTCAGGCCTCACTCGCTTTTCCTGCAATCAAATCCGAGCGCAGGCTCAATTCGCGCTGCATCGTTTGGAAGATCGCTTTAATACGGGCGGTCGAGCGCAGGTCGGGGTGGGTGAGTAGCCACAGTTCGGTGGATAGAGTGGGCTCGGGTAAGTTGACGCGGCGCAGTGCTGGTGTGCTGTCGCCCAAGAAGCAAGGCAAGAGCGCCAATCCCAGGCCATCGGTGCAGGCCTGCGCAATGGCGGCAAAACCATCCATGCGGTAGGCCACCTGATCAAGCGGCTTGATCTTTTCTAGCCATTGCAGCGTGCGGTGGCGCTCTTGCGATTCGCCTAGCGCGATCCAGGTGTGCTCGCTTAAATCTGGGAGCGTGTTTTTCTCCAGATACGTCGCTGAGCCATACACCGCCATGGCCAAAGGCGCGATGCGTTTGCCCAGCAGGTGCTCGGGTGGTTTGCTGGAGGCGCGCAGGGCAATATCGGCATCGCGCCTGGACAAATTGAACATCATGTTGTCGACCGCGACATGCAAGTTGATCTGTGGATACAGCGCGCGGCACTTCGCCAAAATCGGATTGAGCAATGTTTTTGCGATGCTGTCCGTGGTGGTGATGCGCACCACGCCGCTGGGGCGCAAATCGCGCCCCGCCACTTTGAGCAAAGATCGCTCGGCGGCGGCCAGCATCAGCGCGCCCGCAGCAGCCAGCTCCTCGCCCGCGCTGGTGGGCACGTAGCGCCCACTGCTACGCTCAAACAGGCGCACGCCCAAGTCTTTTTCAAACTGCACGATGCGCCGAAACACCGTGGCATGGTTCACGCCCAGCTGGCGCGCCGCGCCCGACAAAGAGCCCGTCTGCGTTACGGCGGCAACGTAGTGCAACAGATTCAGGTCGGTTTTGAGGTCGGTTAATGTGTGCATTAATGCAAATGCAGTTTGCAGATTTTTAGAATTTTATTGCACAAACGAACAATTTAAACTGCCATCACCGTCTAATTTGAAAGAAATTCCTTATGAAAACCAACCCCATCACCGCGATGTCCCGTCTGCTGGCCTTGCTGCTCAGCGCCGCTGCCCTCAGCCTCGCCGGCCACACCCCATCAACAGCCGCCGAGCCCATCTGGGATGCCAATAAAATCCAGATGCAAAGCGAGAAGCTCGCTGACGGCGTGTTTGCCTACTACGCCAGCAACGCACGCGAGATCAATGCCAAAGGCGGCGCAGCGGCCACCAGCGGCGGCTTGATTGTGGGCAGCAAGGGCGCGCTGCTGATCGACACCCTGCTCAACAAGCGGCTGAACAGCCAAGTGCAAGACTTAAGCCGCAAGCTCGGTGGCAAGCCTGTGCTTTACGCCGTCAACACCAGCGCGCATGGTGATCATTCCTTTGGCAATATGTACATGCCCGCCGCAACCCGCATCGTGCAACACGCGCACACCCGCGACTCCATTGCCAAGCACCTTGGTGACGACAAAGCCTTCATGATCAAAAATTTTGGCAACGGGCGCGGCATTGAGCAGATCAAGGCACGCAGCGGCGACATCATCGTCGGGTCTATGGCCACGGTGAGCCTAGATTTAGGCGGAAAAACCGTGGACATCGTCGATTTTGGCTTTGCTCAGACGGGTGGCGACTTGTGGGTCTGGGAGCCGCAGTCCAAAGTCATGTGGGCCGGCAATGCGGTCATTGCGCCCCAACCTGCGCTGCCTTGGCTGCTAGACGGCAACTTGGTCGCCACACTGGATACCTTGAATCGCGTGTATGCCTTTTTGCCGCCCGATGCCAAGATCATTCCCGGCCACGGCATTGCCATGTCGCGCGATGCCTTGAAATGGCATATCGATTACCTGGCCGCCGTGCGCAGCAATGTGCAGGCTGCGGTGGACAAAGGTTTGAGCTTGGAGCAGACCGTCAAGCAAGTGGACATGCCTGAATTTGGCGGCTACGCCTTGTTTGGCTGGGTGCATTCTGGCCTGAACGTGCCCGCAGCGTATCGCGATTTGAGCAAGAAGAAATAAGGCAGGTAGGGTAGATTTTTAAGAGAAATAGGCTTCTAGCCGGCATAAAATATACGTAGATTGCTATATATTCAATAGCATATCTGCATCAACTACCGTACAGCTTTCTCCCGAAAGCAACAGGGGTAAGCAGCTTTGAGGCTGCTTACCACAAAGAGAGATACACTAGAGGGCTCTGCGGTAATTGCTTACCTTTGCCGCAGTGGGGTGTGTTTTGGGTATCTTGGTATCCAACGCTTCATGACTCCACCATAGCGCCGTGATCTAAAAAAATCTTGTGTGCCGGTGTTAGAGCATTCATACTTTTCCCTTTGGCGAGCTTTTTATTGTCGGCCACACAAGCTGAAACTGCCAAGAATGCAGTGCGTTTGTGGGGCTGTGCAAACACTGGAGGCCGGATGGCCAAAGAAGATTTAATTGAGATGCAAGGCAAGGTCGATGAAATCTTGCCCGATATGCGCTATCGCGTTACGCTAGAAAATGGCCACAAGCTCATCGCGTATACCGGCGGAAAGATGCGCAAACACAGTATTCGTATTTTGGCTGGCGATAAAGTTACCTTGGAGATGTCACCCTATGACCTGTCCAAAGGCCGCATCACCTTCCGCCATATTGAAAATCGCCAACCTCGCGTTGGCGCTCCCGCATTTGCAGGCCGCCGTTAAACCAGCGATTTGTAGATTACATTAGTTAGTAACCTGCGCTCATTTTTTCGACGAGCGCAATTTTTGAGAAAGACTCATCATGAGCAACAAACTTTACGTCGGCAATCTCGCCTACTCAGTACGCGATGAAGACCTGCAGCAGCAGTTTTCCGCATTCGGCCAAGTGCAATCTGCCAAGGTCATGATGGAGCGCGATACCGGCCGCTCCAAAGGCTTCGGCTTTGTAGAGATGGGCAGCGCCGACGAAGCGCAAGCCGCTATCGCTGGTCTGCATGGCCAAAACGTCGGTGGCCGTGACTTGACCGTCAACGTGGCCCGCCCCATGGAAGCTCGCCCACCACGCACGGGTGGCGGCGGCTACGGTGGTGGCGGCGGTGGTGGTGGTTATGGTGGCGGCGGTGACCGTGGTGGTTACGGTGGCGGCGGTGGCGGTGGTGGCGGCGGTCGTCGTTATTAATCAGCCCTGAGCTTGTGCAAAAAACCGCTTCTTTTGAGGCGGTTTTTTTTATGGCAAATCGACTTGTGTCAGACGTAAAACTTGCACAGAATGCTGTCAATGGCCTATTGATTCGGCCCGATGAAGTCGTATCTTCCGTTCTGGCTGAGCCTGTCCAAGTCTAGTACCTCGCCCCTTCGACCCTTCGACAAGCTCAGGACAGGCCAAGCTCAGGGCGAACGGTTTTTTACTTCATAGGGCCGGATCAATAGTCAATTGATGATGCAGAGTGTCGCGTCGCTAGTGTAGTCCGGCACACTTGATGCGACTTATTAAAAACGATGGATTTCCCTCTGAATCTAGGCGCAAAGCACAGGCATGCCCGTAGGCATGACG
>JAYVJQ010000363.1:0-4586 GCA_043769055.1 Allobrachymonas sp. | reverse complement strand
GCCAATATTGAGCTTGATGATCTTCTGGCCTTCATCTTCCATGCGCTTGGCCGCGTCCACAATCGGGCCGCGCACGTCGTAGAGCACATTGGCTAATTTGGCAGATTTGTTGATGGTTTTCATGCAAGTCCCTCCTAGGGCGTTCTGAATCGCGGAAACCTATAATTTGACCACATTCCCGCCCACTTTTTGTGCATTGCAGCAAGGTCATTGATGAAATTACAGCCCGACAAAGCAGACACCCAAGTCATCACCGGCTACGGCCCCGGCTGGGTCAGCGTGGGGTATTTCGTGGATGGCAAGCCCCAGCAAGAGAAACTCACCCATTCCTTCATGATCGGCTCCCAAGGCGAACGCCTCGATTGGCCCGGCATTTCCTTCGACCAACTCGCCGCCACACATTTCGAGCAACTGGCCGCACTGAAGCCCGAATTAGTCATTTTCGGCAGCGGCAGCAAACTGCGCTTCCCCTCGCCAGCACATCAGCGCTCGCTCATGGAAGCACGGATTGGCTTGGAGACGATGGACACGTTGGCTGCTTGCCGGACTTACAACATCCTCGCGGGCGAAGGGCGGCACGTGTTGGTTGTGTTGCTGGCGGATTGAGAAACCAACTACTCGCAGAAGGCAGTCAGTTGGTTAGCACCACTAACCAACTCAAACTGCAAGCCTCTGATGGCAAGCGCCACAAAACCGATTACGTCGACGCCAGCCAAATTCTGCGCCTGATTCAATATATCCTATTGATGCGGCAATAAAGGGTTGAACCCCTACACCCTATCTGCGGCTTGGAGTGGCAGCCCGTGCGATGCGGCTTTGCGTCTGGCTTCATGTCCTCCGGCGGGGATTGGCGTTGTCCTCTCCGGTGCATGTTATCTCCCGCCTCCCCCTTTACTTACGCCAGACGCAAAGCCACATCGCACGGGCATGAGTCAGGGTGGCGCACCAACATGCGCGAATTGTGCCAAGCTCGCCAGAGCAGCCGGGGCGGATGGCGTAAGTAAAGGGGGAGGCGGCGCATTCAGCTCACCGAAGACAAACCAAATTTTGATGCCGCCGGAGGACATGGAGCCATCCGCCCCGGCTGCTCTGGCGAGCGTTTGAGCCCAACAAAGAACCAATGCGAAGGGTTGTTCAACCCTCTATTGCCGCCGCAATAGTTCACCCACTTCAAATGGCTAGCCATGTGGATTGCCACAGCGTTCATAGTTCGCGATGTAATGCTCAATTGACATACTAGTGCCGGTACAGATTAGCTTGCCACTTTCCCGCTCAACGATCCAAGGTGAGTTGCCGGCCAATGCGTACTTGACACTTCGTGTTTCCAACCATTTCTTTGACGTGTAAAAAAACACCCAGCCCCAAGATTTTTCAAAGGTTGCTTCATCCACAACAATTAATTCATCCTCAGGTGGTAACCAGTCAGGCCGATTACAGACCTGCGATACAAATAATTGCCGAGCTTGTTCTCTGTTGATCATGGATAACTAACTAATCAAATAAGCTGCATAGCCGCCACCTCAGTGCAAAGCGACTGAAGAAATCAGCACGCCATCCTCATCCGCATACACCCAATCGCCCGGTTGCACGAGATAGCCTGAAATCATCACGGGCACACCTGCATCGCCCAAGCCGCGCTTATCTGTGCGTAGCGGGCACAGCGCCAAAGCTTTGATACCGAGCGACGCAGCGCGCAGCTCAGCGATGTCTCGCACAGCGCCATGCACCAAGATGCCAGCCCAGCCGTTTTTCGCGGCCACCACGGCCAGATTGCCGCCCAGCAGTGCGCGGCGCAGCATGCCGCCGCCATCCACCACGAGCACGCGCCCCAAACCGTTCAATTGGCCAGGCTGCGCCACGGCTTCGCGCACCCGGGAGTTGTCTTCCAGGCAGCGCAGGGTGTGGGCTTGGCCATGAAAGCTCATCACGCCGCCATAGCTCTTGTAGACATCAGGCAGCAGTCGTAGTTGCTTGGCGTTGCTGCCTGATACTTCAGCCTCGTGGGTATCGCACAGGTCACATACGGATATTGTCATGATGATTACTCACTTTTTAATAGCAGCTCGCGCAGGTTTTACGACGGTAACAGGCCGCTTTTTACTTAAACTCTTGGCTGCAGCACCTTGCGCACTGCGCACGAGGCGCACAGGCTGTAAGGGATGATTTTCTCGCACTGCGTTCAAAATAATACTGGTGGACGTCTCGGTGAGCAAACAAAATTTGCTCACCACCTCATCCAAATGCGGCACATCTTGCACGGCGATTTCTAAAATCCAGCTGTCTTCACCAGTCACGTTAAACGCCTTGAGCACCTCGGGCGATTGCTCGATGCGCTTCACAACCATCGCGTAATCCGCGCGCCCCACACGCACGATGGCGCGGATGCCGTAGCCCAGCATCTGCGAGCTGACTGCGGCGTGATAACCAGTGATCACGCCAGAAATTTCTAGCTTTTTCACACGCTCGGCCACGGCGGGTTGGCTCAAATGCACGCGGCGGCCCAGCTCGCTCATGGAGATTCGGGCATCGCGCTGCAGCTCGGCGAGGATGCGCGTGTCGTAAGTGTCGAGCTCGTTATTCTCTGTGTTGAGCATGGAATGCCTTTGATTTGCAGGTCAAAGCTGCATCGTATCTTCAAAAGTGCATGGCTAGCTTGCCGACGCTTACCGACAATAGACTCATGACCTTCAGCACAACAGCCCTCGCCCGCCCCTCTACCTCATTGATCGCAGCCGCATTGGCTGCGGTGTACCTCGTCTGGGGCTCCACTTATCTGGCCATTCGCTGGGCTTTGGTGAGCTTGCCGCCGTTTTTTCAGATGGGCACGCGCTTCCTCGTGGCAGGCGCTTTGCTGATGCTTTTTCTGCGGCTCAGAGGCGAAAAGTTGCCCAACTTCCAAAAAGAGAGCAACCCTTCGTCGCCTCAACCGTGGTATTGGCGCAACGCGCTCGTGATTGGGACTTTGATGCTGGCAGGCGGCATGGGCGGGGTGGCTGTGGCCTCGCAAACGATTGGCTCGGGGCTGATTGCCACCTTCATCGCCATCGTGCCGATGATGGTGGCGCTGATCGGTTTGGCCTTCGGCAAGCGCCCTTCAAGGCTAGAAATCGTGGGCATGCTGATTGGCTTTGGCGGCGTGATTTTTCTGGTGCAGGGGAAGAGTTTTGGTGCATCTACCGTGGGCCTGCTGGCGATGTTTGGTGCCACGCTCACATGGTCCATCGGCTCAGTGCTGCAAACCACAAAGCTGCCGCTGGCTCTCGGGCCCATGGGCTTTGCTACAGAAATGTTGTGTGGTGGCGCGGTGTTACTCGCGATTTCTTTTGCATTAGGTGAACGTGTGGCGCTGCCACTGGATACGCGTGCGCTGCTCGCTTGGGGCTATCTGGTGGTGTTTGGCTCTCTGGTGGCGTTCAGCGCATATTTGTTTTTATTGGCCCATGTCTCGCCCGCAATGGCCACGAGTTATGCCTTTGTGAACCCGGTGATTGCTCTGTTTTTAGGAGTTTGGCTGGGTGGGGAATTAGTACAAAAGAGTGAATGGATCGCCTGCGCGGTGATCCTTTTTGGGGTGCTGATGTTCTTTGCGGCGCGGCTCAAAGCGGATGCGAGGTGAGGCTATTTTGTTGCAGGGGGTAGCTCTCAAAATGTGAGCGCGACGCTTTTCATTGGAGAATTCGCGTATTTCCTCACACGAAAATGCATTTTTCACTGGAGAAATTGCTATTTTTAAAGTAGCATCCGTTTGTCTGAGGTTGAAAGCCTGCAAAGGCTCTCTTCTGAAGACAAGTTAATTAACTCTATAAGGATCCTCAATCATGGCAACTGCAAAGAAAGCTCCAGCGAAAAAAGCCGCTGCGAAGAAAGCACCCGCAAAAGCACCAGCAAAAAAGGCCGCTCCGGCCAAGAAAGCTGCACCAGCTAAAAAAGCTGCAGCGAAGAAGGCTCCTGCCAAAAAAGCAGCGCCTGCGAAGAAGGCTGCTCCAGCCAAGAAAGCTGCTCCAGCTAACAAAGTAGCAGCAAAGAAAGCCCCAGCAAAGAAGCGCACGCCTAATGCAGCGTTCATGAAGGCTTTGACCCTCAGCCCAGCTTTGGCTGCTGTGGTAGGCGCTGCCGCCATGCCACGCACCGAGATCGTCTCCAAGCTGTGGGTTTACATCAAGAAAAACAATCTGCAAGACAAGCTGAACAAGCGCATGGTCAATGCAGATGCCAAGCTCAAAGAAGTGTTTGGCAAAGCCCAAGTCTCGATGTTCGAGATGGCTGGCCTGATCGGCAAGCACGTCAAGTAATTGACCGCTGTGCTGACCATCAAAAACCGCCTTCGGGCGGTTTTTTTATTGCTGAGGATGATCGTCTCGATCCGCAACTAGTGAATTGAGATGGTTGACAAGTTGTTATTAGCTATTTAATCAATAGCATCCTACCCAATCAATATGTGGGGAATCTGCCATTTTTACTTCAAACTCAACCTCAAAAGCACCCAATCGCTAGTGTAGTCCGGCACACTTGATGCGACTTATTAAAAACGATGGATTTCCCTCTGAATCTAGGCGCAAAGCACAGGCATGCCCGTAGGCATGACG
>JAYVJQ010000362.1:0-2712 GCA_043769055.1 Allobrachymonas sp. | reverse complement strand
TGCATTTGTCAGCAAAAACAGGCTCAAGAAAGCGTATAAGCCGGCGAATAATCTGCGCAGAGTGCTATAGAAATAGGAGTATTTCATGGCTGACTCACTGCGCTTTGCGCACTTGGGTGATGAACAAATCGCCATCTTCGTTCTTCACGAAGATCTGCACTTTATCGCCAACTTTGTAGCTCTCAAACAATGCTTTGTCTTTGAGCTTGAAGGGCATCGTCATCGCGTCCATTTTGAGGCTAGCGATGGGTGCATGCTTGACTGTGACGCGGTTTCGGTCGAGCTGTAGGCGAGTAACTTCCGCGTTTGTCCATTCTGGGGAAGTTGCGGCCGCAGGGGTTTGCGCCCAGCTAGGGGATGCTGTTGCTGCGAGGAGCGCAAGCGATGCAGCGATCAGGCTGCGTTTGGAGCAGGAGTGAGTCATAAAAATCCTAAGAGTGTTGCCGCAATGCGGCGTGAAATCTTGTGGGTTCAAAGTCAGATCAAGACTTGACTTGAAAACACGAAAAGCCAAAATTCGGGCGGATTTCGCCCTGAGCACTCAAAGGATGGGAGGCTCGGCAGCGCGCAGTGGATCGGCGCTGGTGAAGTTCTCGGCAAAGGTAGCCAAGGGCGCGGAGGCCAGCATGGGGCTAGCCGCTAGCACAGGCTGCATGAGGTAAGCGCTGAGGTGGCAAATTTGGCAGGTTTTGCACTGCTCCGTTGCATGGGAGGCGATGTCTTCATCGACAGCACTATGACATGGCATCACAGAAGAGTTTTTATGATCAAATTGACCACTGGCCGGCATAGGATCTGCGTGAAGTGCTATCAATTCAGTAGCTTCTTGCATCATCCCATAGGCCATGACGCTGCCCACCATGCCATGGAAGGCGGTGAGCAGTATCAAGAGATGAGTTACAAGTTTTCTCATATACGTATGTTAGCGAACGGCTGCAAAAGTTCCTCGTTACTTTGAATATTCCCTGCGCTGAGGCATGGTATTTGAGCAGCTATTTGCAGCAGACTGGCTCGGTATTGCTCTCAAACCTCGGGCTTGAGGGTTTCAAGCAAGCGCAATTGCTCTCGGTAGCAGCCGGCCAAATAGCCCAAGCCAGCTGCAATCAAAATATAGCTCAGCCCCAGCGGGCAAGGCATCCAATCGCTCATTTCGTCTCTGCCTTTTCCACGCCCGTCACGACATACGCGCCTTGGAGTTGCTCAGCGGTGAATTTGATTTTTTCTCCAGACACCAATTTGTCAAAAAGCTTCTCATCACGCACTTGGAAAACCATCGTCATGCTGGGCATATCCAAGTTTTTGATCGGGCCATGCTTGAGGGTGACTTTTTTGGCATCTTTGTCCACTTTGCGTACTTCGGCCTCGGCCATGTCTTTGATCATGGGCGCAGGTGGGGTCGCTGCGGTAGCTGGGGCAGTAGGCGCTGTGGTTTGCGCAAAGCTGTGAGCAGCAAGCAAAGACAAGGCGATAGAACAAACGAGGGTTGAGGTTTTCATGGAAGTTGCTCCTTTTAAGCGAGGGAAGAGTAAGACTGATAAACGCGGTGTGAGCCGCTTTTGAGGACGAGCATGACATCGAATTTGTCACGCTTTGTGCCCATTTCCATGCCCGGCGAGCCCATCGGCATGCCCGGCACAGACAGACCGATGACTTGCTCGCGCAAGCTTATCGGTTCAGCCAGCAAGCGTTTGATCTCGCTGGCAGGAACATGGCCTTCAATGGCAAAACCAGCAATCAAGCCAGTGTGGCACGAGCCCATGTCGTCTGGGATGCGCAGTTGGGTGCGGATCGGCGCGGTCTGCTGGACATCGTTGGCTTTGACAGAAAAACCTTCTTTTTCCAGATGCTCCACCCACATCTTGCAGCAGCCGCAGGTGGGCGTTTTCCAGACTTCGATGAAGGCGACTGTGCTCATGCCTGCGGGAGCGGACTTCGATGCAGAAGTAGGTGAAGCCGACGGCGATTTGTGCGCTGCATGCGGGTCTGTTGATGCAGCCTCCTTGCGCTGGCAAGCCGCAAGCAGTGAAGTGCCCGAGAGCAGCACGAGCGCCGCACCCAACATGCCTCTGCGCGAGGAAAGCCTCTTAGTGTTTGTGACCTGCATGGCCGTCTCCTTTGCTGGCAACCACCTTGATCTTGCCCACCATGCCCGCTTGGTAGTGGCCAGCAATCAGGCAAGCGAAATCGAAATCGCCGGGTTTGTTAAATGTCCAAATGATCTCGCCTTTGGCTTTTGGCTTGACATGCGCCATGTAGGGCTCATCGTGCTCCATGTTGGGAAACTTGATCATTTGCAGAGCGTGCGCATCGAGCTCTTTTTTCGTGCCGATCACGAATTCATGCATCACTGCACCGTTGTTGGCCACCACAAATTTCACCGTCTCGCCCTGCTTGACTTCAATCTTGTCGGGGGAGAAACGCATGTTGTCTGTCATCTTGATTTCAATCGTGCGCTTGGCGGCTTTGGCATCGCCCGCAATGCCCCAATCTTTTTGCTCTTTCTTCACCGCGCTATTTTTCTTACTGTGATCTTGATTTCCATGCGAAAAAGCGCTGATCGCCGGCAATAATACTGCGCAGAGTGCTATTAATTTAAGAGTAATTGGCATGAGGCGTTCCAATGAATAATTAATGACCGCCGTGGCCGCCAGCAGGTTTGCGGATGTTCACAGTCAAAGGTTTGGCCTCGGGCAGATTGTTCAGCCCGGGCAC
>JAYVJQ010000361.1:0-8099 GCA_043769055.1 Allobrachymonas sp. | reverse complement strand
TCCGAAGCGAAATTTACCATACGCCAACACTACAAATTCAATAGCAATCCACGCAGATTCCATCCCGGCTAAGTGCCTGAAAACTCTATAATTTGAGATATGGATAGCTTGCTTACTCAACTCACCGATGCTTTCGCACTTGCGCAGCAGTGGCTGTTTGAATCTGCCTTTCAGCCGCTGATTTTTGCTGCGGGGATGGGCGGGCATGTGGAGACGGGGTTTGAGGCTTCGGGCTGGTTTTTGGTGGGCTTGTTGCAACTGCTTGTGCTCCTACTCGTGATTGGGCCTTTGCAGCGTTTGTTCCCTGTGGAGCCGGTGCTCGATCAAGCCACGATTCGCACCGATGTGCTCTACACCTTGATTCATCGCTTGGGCTTTTTTCGCCTTGGGCTTTTCCTCACGATTGATCCGCTGCTCGACACCGCATTCGGCGCGCTGCGCACGCAAGGCGTAGGTACATTTCATTTGGATCAATGGGCCTTTGGCATGATTGGATTGGAGAGCGCGCTACTGGGATTCCTCCTCTATCTCATCGTATTTGACTTCGCCGATTACTGGATTCATCGCGGCCAGCATCAGCTCAATTGGTGGTGGCAGCTTCATAGCCTGCACCATGCGCAGCGGCAGATGACGATGTGGAGCGACAACCGCAACCATCTGCTCGATGATCTGCTGCGCGATACGTTGCTGGTGTGCGTCGGCGTGGCGGTGGGCATTGCGCCGGGGCAGTTTGTGGCGCTGGTGGCGCTCACGCAGCTGTCAGAGAGTTTTCAGCATGCGAACGTGAAAATCTGGTTTGGCCGTGTGGGTGAGCGGCTCTGGGTCAGCCCGCGCTTTCATCGGCTGCATCATGCGATTGGTATTGGGCACGAATCGCCGAACAAAGTGCTCGGTGGGCACAACTTCGGCGTGCTCCTGCCTTGGTGGGACATGCTCTTTCGCACTGGTAATTTTGAAAAGCGCTTCGATCCCACTGGCGTGCGCGATCAAGTGGAAGCTGGCCGCAACTACGGCGCAGGCTTTTGGCAGCAGCAATGGCTGGGTTTGAAGCGTTTGGCGGGCAGAACTTAGATCACAATGACACGCTTCATCTTGATTGAACCCTCCCACAACGGCAACGTGGGCGCGACTGCACGCTCGCTGAAAACCATGGGCTTTGATGAGCTGTGGCTCGTGTCGCCGCGCGATCCGAAGGTATTGAATCGGGATGAGACGATTCAGCGCGCCAGCGGCGCAACCGATGTTCTCTCCAAAACGCGCATCGTGGCTACGCTCGATGAAGCGCTGGAGGGTGTGAATCATTTATGCGCTACTGCCATGACCGCGCGTGACTTTGGGCCGCGCACCTATGCGCCGCGTGATTATTTTGAATTGCTATTAAATAAGGAGCAAACTAATGAGAATATGTGCCGGGAAGATGTCATTTTCTCTTCAAAAGATATTTTGAAACTGGCTTTTTTATTCGGCACTGAGCGCTTCGGTATGAAGAACGAAGATGTGTACCGCTGCCATGCAGCACTCTCGATCCCCACCAATCCGCAATATGGCTCGCTCAATTTGGCCAGCGCGGTGCAGCTGATTGCCTATGACTGGCGGCAAGCATTGGGTGGCCGTGCTGCGCCAGAGAATCATGAATCCACCTTGGCTGATGCTGCGGCTGTGGCTGGCGCACTCGCGCATTGGGAACGCGCCTTGGTGCATCTGCAATTTCTTGATCCACTAGCGCCGAAGAAACTCATGCCGCGCCTGAATGACCTCTTCAACCGCGCTGGGCTACGCGAGGAAGAAGTGCATATCTTGCGCGGCATTGCCAAGGCGATGCTGCAGGCCAAGCCTGCACGTGACGTAGAGCAAAAACCTAAGTAAATCGCTACACTTCTCAATATGTTTTCCAGAATCCAAGCCGACATTGATTGCATCCTCGAACGCGACCCCGCCGCGCGCAGCCGCTTTGAGGTGTTGACCTGCTATCCCGGCCTGCATGCCGTGATCTTGCATCGGCCTGCGCATGCGTGCTGGAATGCGGGCTTCAAATGGCTGGGCCGCTTTATCTCGCAACTGGCGCGTTGGTTCACCGGCATTGAAATCCACCCCGGTGCTGTGATTGGCAACCGCGTATTTTTTGACCATGCCATGGGCGTGGTGGTGGGTGAGACTGCGGAAATTGGTGATGGTTGCACGATTTACCAAGGCGTGACCTTGGGCGGCACTTCGCTGTACAAAGGCGCAAAGCGCCACCCCACGCTGGGCAAGAATGTGGTGGTGAGTGCGGGCGCAAAAGTGTTGGGCGGCTTTGTGGTGGGCGATGGCGCGAAGATTGGCAGCAATGCCGTGGTCATCAAACCTGTGCCACCGGGGGCCACTGCAGTGGGCATTCCGGCGCGCATTATTCCGAGCAAAGAAGGCGAGAGTGCCGATGTGACCACAGGCGTTGGTCAAGAGAAATTTTCAGCTTACGGCATCACCCAAGACGATGATCCCTTAAGCCTAGCCATGCGCGGCTTGATTGACAATGCCTCCACGCATGAAGACCAAATTGCACTGCTGTGGCAGGCGATTGAGCGCTTGTCCGCTGCGCAATCAGTGCCCGATTGCGTACCCGATCATGCGGGCGGCGCGAAGCTGGATAAAAATAAATTAAGTGAGTTGGTCGGCAAGTAAGCCTCAGGCGTTCAGAGCAACTGCCCATCACCCGTCATCAAAGACTGATCGAGCTTAGCCAGCAAATGTGTCAAGCGCGGATCAGCGCCTGCGCTGGTGTTGATGTGATGCTGTGGCGCGGCATTGGCAGAGTTGGCAGCAGCCAATGAATTGCTCACGGCTTCGGTTTCAAAAGCCAAATTCAATGCGGCCAACACGGCAATCCGATCGCGTGCTTTCACCTTGCCCGCATCGCGGATGCGGCACATGGCGGTATCAACTTTTTCTACGGCAGTGATGAGCCGCTGCTCGCCGCCTTCGGGCGCGGCCAGCAAATAGCTTTGGCCCATGATCTGCACTTCGACTTGCTTCATCATGCAGCCTCCGACGGCGTGGCGCTTTGCTCAGGCAGGCGTTCGATCAGTGCATCGATACGCGCGCGCGCAGCGGACAGGCGAGATTTGAGCGTGTCGCGCTCATGCGCCAGCGCTTCCATCTGCTCTTGCTGCAAGGCGTTGGTGCGCATCAATTCCTCATGGCGCAGCAGCAAGCGCTCGGAGCGCTCGATCACGGCCTCGATCTGCGCATTGAGCGCTAAATCGGTATCTGAAGTGTTTGGAGAATCTGCCATCAAAATCTCTTGTAAGTTATTGATTTTAGTGCGAGTTTTGAGTTTAAAGCAAGATACTTTTGCGCACAAGAGGCCGCAAAGTGACAAGGCAGTGACTTTTGGGCAACGGTTTAGAATGCAGGGGTTGGTGCTCGCTGCGCTTTTTCTGGCGCGGCAGTTCAACGGGAAGCGGAAGAGTTCGCAAGGATTCAAGCCCGCGCTGCCCCCGCAACGGTGAATGGACGGTTTGCATCACGCTGCAAACCCGCTTGCTGATCCACAGCCACTGAGCGCTCATGCGTTTGGGAAGGCTCTAGCAGGTAGCAATCCATCAGCCCGGATACCGGCCAACAAGGCGATGCACTTGTCCGCAAGGATGAGTGCGTCACATTCGTCCACGTCAGCGGGGAAGCTGACACCGGGCAATTTTGTCTTGTAATTTCCTATGAAAACATCTCGTTTCGCGCGTCACGGCTTGGCCGCTGCATGCGCTGTTTGCTGCGCTTGTACTTTTGCGCAAAGTACTGCGACTCCTGAACTCAAACCCATCATCGTCAGCGCCAGCCGCATGGAGCAGGCGCTGCAAACTGCGCCCGTGGGGGCGAGTGTGATTTTGGGTGAAGATATTCGCGCCTCAGGTGCGCTCGACGCCAACGAGGCGGTGCGCCGTCTTGGGGGCGTGGCCAGCCGCGCAGATTTACTTGGCGGGCGTGAGGCTTCGCTTGATTTGCGTGGCTTTGGCGATTCTGCTGCGAACAACTTGGTCGTTGTGATTGACGGCATTCGTATTTCAGAAAACGAATTGGCCAGTGCCCGTTTATCTTCCATTGCAGTTGATCGCATCGAGCGCATTGAAATCGTGCGCGGTGGTGCTTCCGTGGCTTGGGGCGAAGGTGCAACAACCGGTGTGATCCATGTGATCACCAAAGGCGCAGCGCCCAAAGGCGTGAGCGGCAGTGCGCAGCTCAGTTTAGAGAGCTTTGGCACGCGCGATGCCAGCGTGAACCTTGATGTTGGCGCAGACAATGCGCGCTTCTTTGCGCAGATCCGCAACTTCAATACCGATGGTTACCGAGATAACAGCGGCCAGCGCAGCGACAGCCTGAACCTTGGTATGGAAGTCGGTGGTGCGCAGGGTTTAAAAGTGCGTCTGGAATTCTCTAGCAGTAGCACTGGCTCGCGCCTGCCTGGCTCGCTGCCGGTGGCCCATGCCGAGATCAATCCGAAGCAAACGCGCACCCCGCTCGATGCTGCATCGCGCCGTGAAGATCGCACCAGTGTGGCTTTGCAGTATAGAAGCGGCGGCTGGCTCGCCAGTTTGGATTTGGCGCAGCGTGATCGCTCTGCCAAGATGTTCAATGATTACGGCGTAGGTGGCACACAAGATACGGTCAGCGCCAGCCAAGGCACGCAAGCATCACCGCGTTTGCAATACAGCGGTGACGTTGCTGGCGCAGCCGTGACCGCGCTGCTTGGCATGGATCGCCAAAGCTGGAACTATCAAAACGATGTAGCCTTCTCTGGCTTTGCAGCCAATGCTGAAACAGCCAAGCAAACCAACCGCGCCAACTTTGCGCGCCTCGATGTGCTCTTGCCTTCAGCTACTCGCGTGGTACTCGGCGCGCGCTCCGAGCGTATCGGGCAAGCATTTGCCGATAGCTTGGCAGCAGTGAATTACCAAACCAACTCGCCGCTCAAAGCTTGGGAGCTGGGCGTGAACCAAACCATTGCCTCGGGCTGGGATGTGTATGGTCGCGCAGCGAAGAGTTACCGCGTGGCCAATGTGGATGAAAACCGCTTTCTAGCCACACCACTCAAGCCGCAATCCGCCCGCGACTCCGAGCTGGGCTTGCGCCATACGCGCAAAGATGCCAGCTTTAGCGCGCGTGCTTTCCATCAGTCAACGCAAGATGAGATCGCCTACGACAACAACCTGTTCTCCAACGTGAACCTCGACCCCGTGCGCAGAACGGGTGTGGAGCTGGAGGGTCAAGTACAGCTCAATCCGGCATGGCGTTTGGCAGGCAGCTTGCAGCAAATTCGTGCACGTTTTAGCTCGGGCGCTTATGTGGGCAATCGCCCGCCACATGTTGCGCAGACGAACGCGCAGGTGCGATTGGCGTGGTCTCCTGCTGTGGCGCATCGTATCGAAGCGGCGCTCAACCATCGCGGTGAGGCAGTCTTGGGCAACGACTGGAGCAACGCTTGCGCACGGCGCGCGCCCGCTCGCACCACCTTGGATCTGAGCTATGCATTCAGCCCGCAAGGTGTAGGCTGGAGCTTGAGCGCGGGAGTGGACAATCTCACAGATCGCAAGACCTTTGGCTGGGGCTTTACCAATGCCACCTGTTCGGCAACCAATGTCTATCCAGAGGCGGGGCGCAGCTTCAAGCTGAAGGCGCGTTACAGCTTCTAAACTCCCCATCATGCGTGAACTCATCCTCGGTGGGCAAAAAAGTGGCAAGAGCCGCTTGGGCGAAGAGCGCGCGAGAGCTTGGCTTGCGCAATCGCAGCAGCATCGCGCGGTGTTGATTGCCACCGGTTTGGCGCATGATGAGGAAATGCGTGAGCGTATTGCAAGGCATCAAGCGGATCGGCTGATCCGCTTGCCTGCTTTGCAATGTGTGGAGGAACCGCGCCACGTGGGCGAGCGTTTGCGCGAGATCAGTGATGTGCAAACGCTGGTGATCGTGGATTGCCAGACGATGTGGCTCACCAATCTCTTCATGCCGGTAAATGATGATTTCTTAATACAAAAAGAGCAGTTGGCCGGCACGGAATATGCGCGAGTAGCTATTGAATTCATAGCGTCGCTGTTAAGTGCATTAGGTGAAGCCAAAGGCCCCGTGGTGCTGGTGTCCAACGAAATTGGCCTGGGTGTGATTCCACTGGGTAGAGAGGTGCGGCATTTTGTCGATGAACTGGGCAAGCTCAATCAAGCGGTGGCGCAGCGCTGTGAGCGGGTGACTTTGATGGCGGCGGGCTGCGCGTTGGCACTGAAAGGCTCGCCATGAAATATCTGCTGTGGATGATTCTTTTAGTTTGCGTTAAGGCTCAGGCCGTGACGGTGAAAGATGATCGCGGCGTAGCAGTGAGGTTTGACATACCGCCGCAGCGCATCGTAAGCGCGCTGCCATCGCTCACTGAGAGTGTGTGTGCTCTGCAAGCTTGCAATAAATTGGTCGGTGTGGATCGTTATTCCAACTGGCCTGCGCAGGTGAAGAAATTGCCGCAGGTCGGTGGCGGCTTGGATTTGAATATCGAGGCCATCGTGCGCTTGAAGCCCGATGTGGTGCTGCTGGCTACATCGTCTCGCGCGGGGCAGCGGCTGGAATCGCTGGGTATCAAAGTGCTGATGCTGGAGCCGCAAAGCCATGCGGATGTGCGGCGCAGTTTGTTGCTGCTCTCGCAGATGCTGAGCACTCAAAATGGGGAGGCTGCTTGGCAAGCCATTGAGCGCGGTATGCAGGAAGCTGCCAGCAGCGTGCCGCTTTCAATGAAAAATCAACGCGTGTATTTTGAGGTGGATCGCACGCCTTATGCCGCTGGCGAGGCATCGTTTATTGGCGAGACTTTGCAGCGCTTGGGGCTGCGCAATATCGTGCCACGCCAGTTGGGCACGTTTCCCAAAATCAATCCTGAATTCGTGGTGCAGCAGCAGCCTGATGTGATCATGCTCAGCGAACGGCATGCCAAAGAGTTGCCGCAGCGCCCCGGCTGGAAGCAGCTTAAAGCTTTGCAGCGCCAACGCGTGTGCGAGTTCACAGCAGAGCAGGGCGATGTGATCGTGCGTTCTGGCCCGCGCATGGCTGAGGGCGCGCGCGTGATAGTGCAATGTTTATCGAAGCTGGAGTACAAGAAGTGAGTGCTGCTCGCCTAGCGTGGCTGTTAATTGCCGTGGCAATTGGCTTGCTGCTGCTGGGTATGAGCGTGGGCAGCGAGGGCTTGGAGTTATTGAACTGCAAAGGCTTGGTGCATTGCGCCAGTCTTGGGCTGCAAGATGCGGATTCTGCGCTTTGGCAAATCGTGGTGGATATTCGCCTGCCGCGCGGCTTGGGCGCTTGGGTGGCAGGAGCCTTGCTCGGCCTCTCTGGCGCAGTTGCGCAGGGCTTGTTTCGCAATCCGCTGGCTGATCCGTTTTTGCTGGGCAGCGCCTCGGGTGCGACTCTCGGTGTGGTGCTGCTGCTGGCCGCGCTGGGCGCATCGCCGCTGGCGCTCTCGGCTGTGCAAAGCTTGGGGCTCACGGGCGCGGCGTTTGCCGGCTCGCTGCTGGCGGTGCTGCTCACGGTGAGCTTGGCGCAGGGTGTGATGAGTGCGATGCGGCTCTTGCTGGCAGGCGTGGTGGTGGGCGTGGTGCTGGGCGCTGCGGCCCAAGCCGTGCTCACGCTCGCGCCTGAGGTGATGCTGGCGCTGCAAGGTTTCATGCTGGGCAGCACAGCCTTTGTGGGCTGGCCAGCGGTGATGGTGATGACTGTGGCGCTGCTGGTGTGTTTGCCACTGGCGCTGCTCGTGGCTCGCGCGCTTGATGCGCTGCAACTGGGCGAGGCCGCTGCGCACAGCTTGGGGCTGCCGCTGTCACAAGTGCGTTGGCTGCTGGTGGCAGTGATGTGCTTGGCCTCGGGCGCAGCGGTGGCGCAAACGGGTTTGATTGCCTTTGTGGGCTTGGCCGCGCCGCACTTGGTGCGCGGCTTGTGCAGGCCGCAGCATCGCGCTTTGCTCCTGCTCAGCAGCTTGTGCGGCGGCGCGCTGCTGCTTGCCTCTGATTTGCTTGCACGCGCCTTGCTCGCGCCGCGTGAGCTGCCTGTGGGCGTGCTCACAGCAATCCTTGGCGGCGCGTATCTGCTCTGGC
>JAYVJQ010000360.1:0-4591 GCA_043769055.1 Allobrachymonas sp. | reverse complement strand
GCAAAAGCTCTTCTGGGCCGACAACCTTGTGCACAAACGCAAGCTGCTCGACCACTGGATGCGCGAAACCACAATCGTGCAAGCCATCGTGTTTGCCAGCACGCAAATCGAATGCGATTCACTCGCGCAAGATTTGGCCGATGCCGGCTTCGATGCCGCTGCGTTGCATGGCGCATTGAGCCAGCACTTGCGCAACAAGCGCCTGAAGGCACTGCGCGATGGACACATCCAATTCTTGGTCGCAACAGACGTAGCCGCTCGCGGCATCGACGTGCCTTCGATTTCGCACGTGTTCAACTACGGCCTGCCGATGAAGGCAGAAGACTACACGCACCGCATTGGCCGCACAGGCCGTGCAGGCCGCGATGGTATGGCCGTCACATTCGCTGAGCCACGCGACCGCATGCGCATCCGCGACATTGAAGACTACACACGCCAGCAATTCAAGGCTGATGTGATCCCCGGCTTAGAGCCCACCGTGCGCCAGATGGAAAAGAAGCCATTCGGTAAATCATTCGGCGGCGGCCGCCCAGCAGGTCGCGGTGGTTTTGGTGATCGCAATGACCGTGGCAATGATCGCGGTGGCTTCGGTGGTGATCGTGGTGGTTTTGGTGGCGACCGTGGCCGTAGCTTCGGCAACGACCGTGGCGGTGATCGCAACTTCGGCGAGCGCAGCTTTGGTGGTGATCGCGGTGGCTTTGCAGACCGCAACGCTGGCGGCGGCTTCGGCGGCAACACGGGCGGCAATTTCGGTGGCGGTGATCGTGGTGCGGATCGTGGCGGTTTTGCAGGCAAATTCGAAGGCCGTGGCGCCAAAGGTGCAGCAGGCGGCTTCGGCAGCGCAACGGGCAGCCCTTATCGCAAAGAAGGCGGCTTCAATGACCGCTTCAGCGGCGACCGCAATGATCGCGGCGGTGATCGTGGCGGCTTTGCAGGCAAATCCAGCGGCAACTTTGCCCCCCGCGAAGAAGGCTTCGGCTCAGCCCCTAAATTTGCAGGCGCAGGCAAAACCTTCTCCAAACCAGAAGGTGGCTTCAAAGGCGGATTTAAGGAAGGCTTCAAAGCCGGCCCTAAGCCTGCGTTTGCTAAGACAGGCTTCAAGCCTGCTGGGAAGTCGTTTGCTAGCAAAGCACCGCGCAAGTCTGCTTAAGGCTCTGCCTGCAATCTGAGCGGTTAACGCTCTGATAAAAGCTGCCCGCACACTGTGCGAGGCAGCTTTTTTTATGGGTTGTGCGCTATCCCACTAAAAGCATTTAAGCTCAGACTTTATGAGTTTCGTCAATTATTCAACTCCATCCCCCAAAGCAGCTAGGAGCATGCGGTGAAGCCTTTGGATAAGTTCTTCACATACAACCCAGCTTGGCACGAAAAGATCGGTGCAATCCACGCGCTGCTGGAGCGCGTGAAGATCAGCGAGGAGCAGTCGGGCGATGTGCTCCAGCTGCGCAAACGCAATCGCATTCTCTCGGTGCATGCTTCTACCGCAATTGAAGGCAATCAACTCACCGTGAGTCAAGTAACCGATGTGATCAATGGCAAGCCGGTTTGGGGGCCGCCCAAAGACATCAAGGAAGTGCAGAACGCTTGGCATGCTTACAACGAGCTGCCCAGCTATGCGCCTTGGGCGGCAAATGATTTGCTGCTGGCGCATTCGCACTTGCTCGATACCCTGCCCGGCGAATCAGGGCAGTTCCGCTCAGGCGGCGTGGCCGTGGTGGGCGCTGATGGCGCGCTTCTGCATCGCGGTGCGCCAGCGGTGCAAGTGCCTGAGCTAGTGGCGCAACTGCTCGATTGGGGGCAGAGCAGCGATGCGCATCCACTGATCAAAAGCTCGGCCATTCACTACAGGCTGGAATACATTCATCCGTTTCGCGATGGCAATGGAAGAATCGGCCGCTTGTGGCAAACGCTGATTCTTGCGCAGTGGAATCCGCTGTTTGCATGGATGCCCATCGAGACGCTGGTGCATCACAACCAAGCGCTGTATTACAAGGCTTTAGCCGATTCGCATGCTGGCGCGGTGGTGGATTGCCGCCCGTTTATTGACTTCATGCTTGATGCGATTGCCAATTCGCTCTACAAATACATTGATATTGCGACGCAAACTGTGCTGGATGAAGGCGTCAACGTGAGAGCAGAAGTCCCTGTAAATGTCCCTGCAAATGTCCCTGCAAATGTGATCGCTGACAAAATTCTCATCATGGTGCGAGCCAATCCCAGAGTGACTGCGCTGACGATGGCGCTTAGCTTAGGCGTAACAGACAAAACCATCAAGCGCCATCTCAATGCACTGCGTGAGCAAGGCCGAATCCAGCGAGTGGGGTCGGATAAGTCTGGACACTGGGAAGTATTGGAGGCGCTAGGATGAGCCAATGTGGGTTTCAAGCCAACAGGCGAAAGCTTCGGCTCAGCCCCTCAGTTTGCAGGCGCAGGCAAACCTTTCTCCAAACCAGAAGGTGGCTTCAAAGGCGGTTTCAAGGAAGGCTTCAAAGATGGCCCTAAGCCTGCTTTTGCTAAGACGGGTTTCAAACCTGCTGGTAAATCCTTTGCGAGCAAAGCGCCACGCAAGGCTTAAGTTAGTTTGAACTCCAAGTGGGCGAAAACTCACTTAAAGATAAGCCGCTGTTCTTTTGGGAAGAGCGGCCTTTTGTACCTTCAAGGCTTTTCGATTTCTTCTGTACTCATCATTGGCTTAGGAAAAGCTTCTGCCTTAGACTGTTTACTACTTTCGTAGTCAGAGCTATGCCAATATTTGTGGAGTTCTTCCTCAAGCCATTCTGTAATCTGTAAGCAATTCTCATAAGACTCCAAGAAATATGTGATGTCAGCAGGAAGGGAAACCCCTGTTTTCGCTCTCGCGTGTGAACCAGCTTTGCGAATATAAACGTCATTTGCCACGCCACCGTTGTGCACAAAGATGTCACGCGTAGCTTTTACTTCGACATATTTATGAAATGCAGGGCATTCCATAAGATTGACGGAGATAAGGGGCTGAATCGCCTCAGCAAAGTCAGTAGGGGACTTGTACGACAGCTCATTCAATAGCGCATCAGTTGCGCGAAGATGAACTTCTTCAATTGACGTAGCTTCGAGTACTGCTTGCACCGGGAGACTACGTTTCCCTCCAAGTTTTTGCGGATATCGCGCAATGACAGTACGCACCACATCACCGAGCATCGTTTCAACTAACGTCACTAATTGAATGAGTGCATTAATTGTCAGTCGGTTGATTGCCAAGTATTGATATTTGTTCAGCAACTCCTCTTTGCCATATTTTTTGGTATGTAGCATTGGCGTCCGATCTAATTTATAGCCAATTGGTACTGGAATCTCAACTTCTGCGGTGTCGAATTCGTTCAGTTTTTTTGCGGCTATATCAAATGCGCCATAAGTCAATTGAGCCAATTCTCCTTGCTCAAAAATTGCAGCTTGAGCCCGAAGAACAGTTTTGTTTAGAACGTTACCGAGATTTTGTTTAGACATAGTTTGTATGTTAGCCCACGCGCCGCCCCGGCTCCCGCTCATGCAAAAACTTCGTCAGCAGATCCCTCGGCGCTGCGACTTCGATGGATTTTAGGATTTGGCCTACGTTGCCTCGGTGATAGGCGCCGTGCGTGATGATGTGGGAGAGCATTTCTTCTCGGGCCATGCGGCCTGCGTCGCCGTCAGTGAAGCGGAAGGCGATGCTCTCTTGCAGTTGTTCAGCGGTGATCTTGGCTGCGTATTGCTCACACCAAGCGTCCGTTTCTGCAGCGGCGAAATGCAGGTCGCTCAGGAGCGGCGTGGCATCGGTGTTGGTGGCGGTGTAGCCGTGGGGCTCGCCCAAGAAATGAGCTTGGGTGACGGGTTTGGTGATGTGTTGGGTTAGCTGATACAGCTTAACGCAAGATAGCGCTTCGTTTGCAGGTGAGTCACTAATTGCTATTACTTTCATAGCACTATGCACATATTCTATGCCGGTTACCTGCCCAAAAGGCTTGTAAAATATGGCTTTTTTACGGCTCGTATTCCTCTTTCACGTATGACCTCCCCGCTCCGCTTCCTTCGCCAAGATGTGCAATCCATGCACGCTTATGCCGTGCAAGATTCGCGCGGTTTTATCAAGCTCGATGCGATGGAAAATCCGTATGCTTTGCCTGCTGATTTGCAGCAAAAGCTGGGCCAGCGGCTGGGCTCTGTGGCGATTAATCGCTATCCCGGCGCGCGGGTTGACGATCTTAAAACTGCCTTGCGTGCGTATGCGGGCGTGCCTGCTACGCATGCTTTGATGCTGGGCAATGGCTCGGATGAGTTGATTTCTTTGCTGGCGATGGCTTGCGATATTCCGAAAGCGAAGATTCTCGCGCCGCTGCCGGGCTTTGTGATGTATGCGATGAGCGCGCAGTTGCAGGGCTTGCAGTTCATTGGCGTGGATTTGACGGCGGATTTTGAACTGGATGAAGTGGCGATGCTGGCCGCGATTGAAAAAGAAAAGCCAGCGATCACTTACCTTGCGTACCCCAACAATCCTACGGCTAATCTTTGGGATGCTGTCGTGATCCGCAAGATCATTGCGGCTTGCGCGGCCTATGGTGGCTTGGTGGTGATGGAT
>JAYVJQ010000359.1:0-9971 GCA_043769055.1 Allobrachymonas sp. | reverse complement strand
CTAACACTGTTTCTCACCTTTGATTTGGTATTGTTCGGCGCGTTTACGCGCCTCACTGATTCGGGCTTGGGCTGCCCCGATTGGCCGGGCTGTTATGGCCAAGCCTCGCCGATTGGTGCGAAGGCGCAGATTGCGGTGGAGCAAGCTGCGATGCCCACCGGCCCAGTGACGCATAAAAAAGCTTGGATCGAGATGATTCACCGTTATCTCGCATCGGGTGTGGGCGTGTTGATTTTGGTTTTGGCTGCGATGAGTTGGAGAAGTCGCCAAGCAATTGCGCTCAGCCCGTGGTGGCCTACGGTGACTTTGATCTGGGTCTGCATCCAAGGTGCGTTTGGTGCGCTCACCGTCACGATGAAGCTCTTTCCCGCGATTGTCACGATGCATTTGCTCGGTGGCATGGTGCTGCTGGCCTTGCTACAAGCGCAGGCTGTGAAATACGAGCAGGGCGCGCGAGCGTTCGTAGCTTCCCTTTCAACCAAGCGCTGGCTCATCGCAGGCTTTGCCTTGCTCTGGCTGCAAATCGCCTTAGGAGGCTGGGTGAGCACCAATTACGCTGTGCTCGCCTGCACGCAATTCCCGCAATGCCAAGGCGTGTGGTGGCCGCCCATGAATTTTGCACAGGGCTTTGAGGTGTGGCGCGAGCTGGGGCAAACGGGGCAGGGCGCAACGATTGCGTTGCCAGCACTTACCGCGATTCATGTAGTGCATCGGTTGTTTGCATTTGTGCTGTTTGCGGTGCTCGGTGTGGCTGCTTGGAAGCTGCGTCAACAGGGCGCGAGCAAGCCTGCCGCATGGATCGCCGCGCTCTTGCTGCTGCAACTCATCACGGGCCTATCTAACGTGGTACTCGGCTGGCCACTGCTGGCAGCCGTGTCGCACACGGGCGGCGCGGCGGCGCTTGTGCTAGTGTGCACCGCAGCGCTGATGCGAGGCCAGCTAGATGAGCGTGTAGCATCGGGGGCTGTGTTAAAGAAATCTTCCATTCATCACGAGGCTCGCACATGAGCGAAGCCGCTACCCACGCTGTTGCTCCAAAAAGCAAAGTGAGCCAGTTTTATGCGCTCATGAAGCCGCGCGTGATTCAGTTGATCGTGTTTTGCGCCTTGATTGGCATGGTGCTGGCTGTGCCCGGCATTCCCAATGCGCAAGAGATCAAGCTCATGGCCATCGCCTGCTTCGGCATATGGCTTGTGTCGGGCGCGGCAGCAGCATTCAACATGCTGATTGAAAAAGGCATCGATGCCAAAATGCGCCGCACCTCTTGGCGGCCCACGGCGCAGGGCGAATTGTCTGACACGCAAACGGGCATCTTCTCCGCCCTGCTGTGCATCGCGGGCTGCTGGTTGCTCTATGCCTATGTGAACCCACTTACCATGTGGCTGACGCTCGCCACCTTTGTGGGCTATGCCGTGATCTACACCGTGATCTTGAAGCCACTCACGCCGCAAAACATTGTGATCGGCGGCGCATCGGGCGCGATGCCTCCCGTGCTCGGCTGGGCGGCGATGACGGGTGATGTGGGCGCAGAAGCTTTCATTCTTTTTCTCATCATCTTCCTGTGGACACCGCCGCATTTTTGGGCGCTGGCTCTTTACCGCGTGGAAGACTATCGCAAGAGCGGCCTGCCGATGCTGCCCGTCACGCATGGCAATGAATACACGCGCTTGCAAATTTTGCTCTATACCTTTGTGCTGTTTGCCGCTTGCCTGATGCCGTTTGCGTATGGCATGAGCAGTTGGATTTATTTGGCCACTGCGGTGATCTTGAGCATCGGGTTCTGCTGGTATGGCTTCAAGCTGTATCAAAACTACAGCGATGCATTGGCTCGCAAGACGTTTCGTTTTTCTTTGATTCATCTGAGCGTGCTATTTGCCGCGCTCTTGGTCGATCATTATGTTTTATAGAATCACTATGAAATTAATAGCAATCCGCGCATATTTTATGCCGGCTATTGCCCTGTTTTGCCTTATTTTTATGCTCTCCGCATGTGCTGAGAAGGCAGCGCAGTTCAAGAGCATCGACATCACGGGCGCTGATTACGCGAAAGCATTTAGCCTGCCCGATGCGAATGGTCAAACCAAAACCTTGGCCGATTTCAAAGGAAAAATCCCCATTGTGTTCTTTGGATTTGCGCAATGCCCCGATGTCTGCCCCACCACCATGGCTGAAATTGCAGAGGTAAAAAAATCATTGGGAAAAGACGGCGAAAAAGTCACCGCCATCTTCATCACGGTTGACCCTGAGCGCGATACGCCGCAAGTGCTCAAAGCCTACATGGAGAGCTTTGACCCGAGCTTCACCGCATTGCGCGGAAGCTCCGAGCAGGTTGCCCAGCTCGCCAAAGACTTCAAGGTGTATTACAAAAAGGTCGATGGCAAAACGCCCACGAGCTATACCTACGATCACACCGCCGCCAGCTTCGTGTTTGACACGGACGGTAAGCTGCGCCTATACACCCGCTACGGCATGGGCGTACAAGCCTTGGCCGATGATTTAAAAATCTTGTTGAAATAGAGACCCTATGCGCTTACTCGCTGTACTGCTCACCTGCTTGTTCGCAGCAAGTCATGTACAAGCGAGCGACTACGCGCGTGAAGCGCGTTTCGCGCAAGAGATGCAAGCGCAGCTCGTCGTGGGCGATGCGGTGCAGATTGCGCATGCTGCGGGTTCCAGCTATCGCCCGTTCCTCGGCCTGTTTGCCCAAGCATCCAAGAAAGATGCCATGCGCCCCGCCATCGTCTTAGCCCACGGCGTCGGCACGCATCCTGAAGATGGCCTTACAGGCGAGCTGCGCAAGCTCTTGCATGATCTGGGCTACACCACACTGGCCATTCAAATGCCCATTGGCTCTAAAGAAGCCGCGATTGACGATTACTTTCCCAAGCTCTTCCCCGAAGCCGGTGCGCGTTTGCAAGCTGCAGCTCAATATCTCGTCGTGCGAGGCTATGCCAAAACCGTGCTGGTCAGCCACACCATGGGCTCATGGATGGCCAATGTGCATTTCGATCAAGCAAGTAGCAGCACACCCTACAAAGCCTGGGTCTGCATCAGCTTGACGGGCGGCTACAGCTTTGCCACACGCAACTATCCCTTCCCCATTCTCGATCTTTATGGCGAGAACGACATCAAAGTCACCGTCTCATCCGCTTGGCGCAGAGCCGGCTTGCTCAAGCTCGCAGCCAGCGGCTCGCAGCAGGTCCAAATCGATGGCGCAGATGAGCAGTGGCGCGGCAAAGGCGCTGCGGCTGCGCAAACAATTGATCGCTTCTTAAAAACTTTGCCTTGAGGAATTGAGCATGATGGCATCAATGAGCTTATTGCTTCGGCCCGATGATGTGTTAACCGTTCGCCCTGTCCTGAGGTATCGAAGGGTCAGCCCGAACGGAAATTTCAGACTTCATCGTGCCGGATCAATAGTGCTTGGATTTGTGATCGCAGCCTGCTTGCTGGGCATACAAAGCACTTGGGCTGCTCAGCTCGTCAAAGTGCAAGGCGTGGTGCAGGTCTCGCGCGGCGGTCAAGTGCTCAGCTCGTTTGAAGGGCAGCGTTTGCAAGAAGGCGATGTGGTGGACACTTCGCAAGATTCAGAGACGCTGATTCGCTTTGACGATGGCGCTCGCTTAGTGGTGCGTGCTGAGAGCAATATTTCGCTGAATCAACTCAAGCTCAAAGGCCCTGTAACGAATCGGCAAAAAACCGTGAAGATCGTCAAAGGCGCTCTGCGCTATGTATCAGCCAAAGCCACGGTGCGCCGCAAAGTGGCCTTCATTACGCCCACCTCCACGATTGGCATTCGCGGCACGGACATTGAAATTCTGGTGGCGCAAGAAGTCGTGCAAGACAACAACCCCGGCACCTACCTCAAGGTCAATACCGGTATTGCGCAAATCACCGCGCCCGATGGCGCAGCTGAAGTGGTGAATCCTGGCGAAGTAGCCTATGGCGGCGAGCCTGAGCTGCAAGCGCGTGGCGGCGGGCCTAAGCGCGCCTCGGCGCGCAAAGTAGTCGTGCAGGCCGATGGGCTGGGGCGTGCGTTCCGTGCTTCTTCGCTGGATGCTTTGCTCAAGTAATCACGGGTTCAAAGCCAAAACTCATCGAGGCTCAGCAGCTGAGAAGCTTGGCTCGGATCGTCTGCATCGGTCACCATCAGCAATCTTGTGGTGTTTCCCTCTGTCCATAGACTGATGCCTTCAACTTTCGGAGAGCCTTGCAATGGGTGCGCCGCCAGCACTTTCCCCTGCGCATCAAGCAAGGCCAAGGCGCTGCCTGCGCAAGGGCCATCTTGAAAACTATTGTCGGTACTCTCTGCCGCAGCGCTGAGCAGCCACCTACCATCGGGCAGGGCGATGCCGTCGGTGGGGGTGAGCGGGATGCCATCGATTTGACCTAAATCGATAGGGATAATGTCCTGCGGAGCAGGTAGTGTGCGCAGAGGGTCTTGCAGCCAACCTTGAAGGGTAGGCAAATCAAAACGAATGCAAGCGCTGCGCGAGCTGCCTTTGTTGCCGCGCTGGATCAAATGCACATGCTCGCCCCGCACAAAGCAGCCCTCGATATTCAAATCATCAAACTTGGCATGAAGCGGTGCATAAAGTGCAGCGAGATCAACGCGCTCGAAAGCCATGCCTTCGTTGCGCACCAAGCCATGTGCATTCAAAGGCATGAGTAAGCCGGTATGCCGCGCCTCTTTCGAGCCTGAGCCCAGCATCAGCAGCGCGCCATGCAAATAGCCTGGCATAGCAGGCAAGAGGCACAAGCATTCCAAGTCAGGCTTGAGTTTTTTGCGCTGCTTCTTATCTTCGGGCAGATCGCCGGGCAGCAGACGCATCAGCTCCACTGGCACAGCATCATCCGCCATGAAATGCCCCAAATGATGCTCATCATCGGCCACCGCGTAGCAATGCGCGCGCCCACGCGCGCTGATGCACACGAGGCCGCTCGCAGCACTCAAATGCGCCTGCCCGCGCGGGTGCTGCGCGGGCGGCACATCGAGCGTGCGCAGGAGCTTGGGGGCGAGCTGAGGGTGCATGGGGTGTGCCTTAAAATACTTGTCTATTCTGAATCCAAACCTGCGCAGATCGCGCCGTTGATCAAAAATGACCACTACCGCCTTCCCCAACGTCACCTTAAACACCACCGCCAACGTCTATTTCGATGGCAAATGCGTGAGCCACGGCTTCACCTTGCCCGATGGCACGAAAAAATCCGTTGGCGTGATTTTGCCCAGCAGCTTGGTGTTCAACACCGGCGCAGCCGAGATCATGGAATGCGTGGCAGGCTCGTGCGAATACAAATTGGCGGGCAGCGATGCGTGGATCAAGAGCAGCGCGGGCGAAAAATTCAATGTGCCAGCCAACAGCAAGTTTGATATTCGCTGCACCGAGCCGTATCACTACATCTGCCACTTTGCCTAAGATAATACTATTAATTTAATAGCACTCCCCGCAGTATCTATGCCGGCTATCTGCCAATTCTGCTCATAAAACATGTCAAATACCATCCTCCAATCCCTGCCCATCGGCGATAAAGTCGGCATCGCATTCTCAGGCGGCCTCGACACCTCTGCAGCCCTGCGCTGGATGAAAAACAAAGGAGCCAAGCCCTATGCCTACACCGCCAATCTCGGTCAGCCCGATGAGCCCGATTACGATGAAATTCCACGCAAGGCCATGGAATACGGCGCGGAGAAAGCCCGCCTGATCGATTGCCGCTTGCAGCTCGCCCAAGAAGGGATCGCCGCTTTGCAAGCCGGCGCATTTCACATCTCCACCGCTGGCATCACCTACTTCAACACCACGCCACTGGGCCGCGCCGTCACGGGCACGATGCTGGTCTCGGCTATGAAGGAAGACGATGTCAACATCTGGGGCGATGGCAGCACCTTCAAGGGCAACGACATTGAGCGTTTTTACCGCTACGGCCTGCTGACCAATCCCGCCCTCAAAATCTACAAGCCTTGGCTTGATCAACTTTTCATCGACGAGCTAGGTGGCCGCGCCGAGATGAGCGCCTTCATGACCGCCGAAGGCTTTGGCTACAAGATGAGCGCCGAAAAAGCGTATTCCACCGACAGCAATATGCTGGGCGCAACGCACGAGGCGAAAGATCTTGAATTTCTGAATAGCGGCATCAAAATCGTCAACCCCATCATGGGCGTGCCCTTCTGGCGCGAGGATTGCGTGGTCAAGCATGAGACGGTCAGCGTGCGCTTTGAAGAAGGCATGCCGGTTGCGCTCAACGGCAAACGCTTCGACAACCTTGTCGATTTATTCCTTGAGGCCAACAAAATCGGTGGCCGCCACGGCCTAGGCATGAGCGATCAAATCGAAAACCGCATCATCGAAGCGAAAAGCCGAGGCATCTACGAAGCCCCAGGTCTGGCGCTGCTCTTCATCGCCTACGAGCGCCTCGTCACCGGCATCCACAACGAAGACACCATCGAGCAATACCGCATGAACGGCTTGAAGCTCGGAAGATTGCTCTACCAAGGCCGCTGGTTCGACCCCCAATCCATCATGCTCCGCGAAACCGCCCAGCGCTGGGTCGCCCGCGCCATCACAGGCGAAGTCACGATCGAACTACGCCGTGGCAATGATTACTCCATCCTCAACACCGAGTCGCCGAATCTCACCTACAAGCCTGAGCGCCTGAGTATGGAAAAGGTTGAAGACGCGCCGTTTTCTCCGGCAGACCGGATCGGCCAGCTCACCATGCGTAACCTTGATATCGTCGATACGCGCGATAAGTTGGCGATTTATACGCAGACGGGGCTGCTCTCTGCTAGCAAGGATGGCTCGCCGCCGCAGTTGGGTCAATAAACTAAGATCACCTGTATGCGCTGCTTTATCTGGTTTGCGATGCTGGCTTTTGCGTTCTCTGTTGCCGCTCAAAGTCAGCAAACAAAAACTACGATAACTTGGAAGTACGAAGACAAACTGACTCAATCTTGCGCAGAAGAGATCAACAAAGATCAACGAATTGCAGTTCTCACAGCCAGACAAACTCGTCAGATTTGTCGTTGCGCAACACCGCTTACTTTAAAAAAAGTAGTAAAAGAGACGATTCGAGATGTTGATCTGGTCATGGATATATTGCTGCTGGATTTTTTGCAGTGCGGAAGTAATGAAATCAAGCATGCCTATAGCGTTAGTTACCGTCAAAAAGGCATTAGGGTGCGCAACGAGTATTTTGATGTCAATCCTGCGGCAGCAATGTGTCTTGCTAATCTCGAGTATGCGTCAACTGTCGATGCAATAATTAGCAAGTCGAGGCCTAATCTTAATGATTTTGAGAACCAAATGCGGCAATGCGTTTTGCTCAAATAGCATTGAAGTAAGTAGTTAGCTAGTTTCAAGTTCCAAGCCAAACGAGAAATTCAAGATGCATGCATAATGCATGCATGCCGTCCAAATCCGTGAATTCCCACAGCCCTTGTATGACTTGCTGAGCCTGAAGGCGCAGCAGCATCACCGCAGCTTGACGCAGCAGACGATTGCTGAGTTGGAGCAGGCTTTGCAGCCCGAGGTGCACGGGGTGCGGCGTTTGCTGGTGTTACATAAGCTGCGGATGCAGGCGCCGTCCAAGCCCATCATGTTGGGCGATCAGTTGGAGCGCTGGCAGCGTGAAGACCGTGATCGTTGATTTGCTTCGCCTTACGTTCGCATGAAGATCATTCTTGATACTTCTGCCGCCTTGCACGTGGCACTACAAGGTGAGCACACGGCCCAGCTTGCAAAGGTGCTTGAACAGGCCACCCAAGTGCAGAGCCCGCAATTTGTGCGCGTCGAATTGGGAAATGCTGTGTGGAAATACATTCGCTGGCAGCAGATGCCACTCGATCAGGCTTTGCAGCATTGGGAAGATGCAGCAGGTTTGATTGACCAATTGCTCGATGATGCCGCTCTGATGCCGCAGGCCATGAGCTTGGCGGCTCGGCACGAGCATTCGGTGTACGACATGCTATATATCGCGGCGGCTTTGCAGCAAGGGGCTCGGTTACTAATATTGGACAAAAAGCTCAAAGCACTGGCCTTGCAAATCGATCCACGCCTGGTGGGTGAGAGTTAATGACGACAGATAAAAATCGAAATCGCACTGCGGAGCAATTGCTGCACGATCGAGTGCAAATCGGACTGGACTCTGCCAAAGCTCGCCGTTTGATTGCAGCACATCAGGTTGAAGCAGAATTCAAGAATCGCCGTGAGACGACGAAACGAAATCTATCGGTCAAGATCTGGAACTAATTTGTATACAGTTTCTGTTAAGATCAATCACCGGGCCCAAGCAATTTGTGCCCGGTTTTTTTGTGCCTCGATTTTCATCAACGCACACCAATACCGGGGCAGTTCCAAGCGCTCAAATTATTCTGAGATGGATTTTTTGAAGGACATGGAACATGGAAATTTTTGACTACGACAATGTATTGCTCCTGCCGCGCAAATGCCGGGTCGAGAGCCGCAGCGAATGTGATTCCAGCGTGGAGCTGGGTGGGCGCAGTTTTAAGATTCCTGTTGTGCCGGCGAATATGAAGACGGTGCTCAATGAGGGCATCTGCGCTTGGCTGGCCAAGAATGGCTATTTTTATGTGATGCACCGCTTTGATATTGACAACGTGGCGTTCGTCAAGAGCATGCAGACGCAGGGCGTGTATTCGTCCATCTCTCTGGGCGTGAAAAAGCCAGATTACGACACCGTGGATGCCTTCGTCGCGCAGGGACTTTTGCCCGACTACATCACGATTGACATTGCGCACGGCCATGCCGACAGCGTGAAAAATATGATTGGTTATTTGAAAGAGAAGCTGCCCAAATCTTTTGTGATCGCAGGCAACGTCGGCACGCCCGAGGCCATCATTGATTTAGAAAACTGGGGTGCAGATGCCACCAAAGTGGGTATTGGCCCGGGCAAGGTTTGCATCACGAAGATGAAAACTGGCTTTGGCACAGGCGGCTGGCAGCTATCGGCGCTCAAGTGGTGCGCGCGCGTGGCCACCAAGCCCATCATTGCGGATGGCGGTATTCGTGAGCATGGCGATATTGCCAAATCGATTCGCTTTGGTGCGACGATGGTGATGATTGGCTCGATGCTGGCGGGTCATGAAGAATCGCCGGGCGCGACGGTTGAGGTCGATGGCAAGCTATTCAAAGAATATTACGGTTCAGCCTCAGACTTCAACAAAGGCGAATACAAGCATGTAGAAGGCAAGCGCATTTTGGAGCCGATCAAGGGCAAGCTGGCCGATACGCTGCGTGAGATGCAAGAAGACGTGCAAAGCTCGATCAGCTATTCAGGCGGAAAAAAACTCATGGATATTCGCAAGGTCAACTATGTGATCTTGGGCGGTGATAATGCCGGTGAGCACCTTCTGATGTAAATCCCATGAAATTTCCTAGCATCCTCCGCTTGAGCCTCGTAAGGCTGGCATGGATGTTGGCTGTAGTGGCGCTGGGCGCATTGGCGGCGTATGCGCAAAGCGTCTCCGCTCAAATTGTCCATACGCCTGTGGCACAAGAGGTGATTGATCTCAAGCAAGGGGTGGATCGGGTGTCGCTTGCGGGCTATGCGCGTGTGTGGGTCGATCAAGCGGGGCAAGCCGATGTGCAGCGAGCAGCGCAGGAGTTCAGCCAGGCGCTTACTGCCCCACCTTCCTCTGAGCCAGGCAGCGTTCACATCAGAAAAGAAGGGCAGGCCTACGATCTGCATGGCAAGGCGATGTGGCTGCAATTTTCTGCACACAATATGCAAGCAGCAGCGCGCTGGCTGTTGCAAGTGGAGTTGCCCACCACCGATTTGGTCACGGTGTACTACCAGCGCGCCGATGGCTCTTGGGTGTCGCAATCGGCTGGTGATAGTTTGCCCAAAAGTCAATGGGCGCTGCGCAGCCGCTACCCACTCTTCAATTTGAGCGAGGATACGACATTGCCTGTGCGCTATTTGATGCGCATTGAGCACCATCGCGTGCCCTATTC
>JAYVJQ010000358.1:0-22020 GCA_043769055.1 Allobrachymonas sp. | reverse complement strand
CCGCGTGGATGTGAATGTGCATCCCACGAAAATTGAGGTGCGCTTTAGAGATGGACGCGAGGTGCATCAGGCGGTGCGGCATGCGGTGGGGCGCGTGTTGGCTGCCCCTCGTAGTGCGGGCAGTGTGGGCAGTGTGGGCAGTGCTGAGTTACCTGTATCCCAGCAAATATCCTCTGAGCACTCAGAAACACCATTTTTTAAGCAAAATAGACCAGTAGCCGACATATATGCTGCGCAGAGTGCTATGAATTTTGCAGCTAATGAGGTGCGCGATATTGAGATGCTATGGGGCAAACCAGTATTGCCATCTGCTGCGGCGGCTGCTTCTCTACCTACTCAACCAGCCCCTGAGCAAACAGTCTGGCCACTAGGCCGCGCCATCGCTCAGTTGCACGGCATCTACATCTTGGCAGAAAACGCGCAGGGCTTGGTGATCATCGATATGCATGCTGCCCACGAGCGCATCGTGTATGAGCGCTTGAAGCAGCAAATTGATGTGTCCGCCATCGCCAGCCAGCCGCTGCTCATTCCCGCCACTTTTGCTGCCACGCCAGTTGAGGTAGCCACCGCGCAGGCGCATGAAGCCACGCTGGCCACGCTGGGTTTAGAGATCACCGCCTTCAGCGCCAAGACGCTGGCCATTCGCGCTGTGCCCACCAGCCTTGCAAAAGGCGATGCGGTGGAGCTATCGCGCAGCGTATTGGCTGAATTAGCGCAGCACGATGGCAGCAGCGTGATTGAGCGCGCGCAGCATGAAATCTTGTCGACCATGGCCTGCCACGGCGCGGTGCGCGCCAACCGCAGCTTGACGCTTGAGGAGATGAACGCGCTGCTGCGCCAAATGGAGCAAACCGAGCGCAGCGATCAATGCAACCATGGCCGCCCCACTTGGCGGCAGATCAGCATCAAAGAGCTAGACACACTGTTTCTGCGCGGGCGCTGAAACTTTTCTGCCAGCCACGCGCTCAACATGCTCATGCGCCTGACCCGATTCAAACTGATTTTTATTGGCCTCCTGGCCACAGCCCTACTCGCAGGCTGCGCCGCGCTGCACGACAAACAAGGCGATTGGATCTTCAACCCACGCGATGGCACGTGGGGCAATAGCGCAGAAGTAGCATCCAACATGCAGGAAGCGTGGGTCGAGTTTCAATCCAAAGGAACGGGCAAGCCCGCCAAGCTGCATGTGCTGATCAACCCCGCTGAAAAAGACAGCCCCGTACTGCTTTACCTGCACGGCGCGCGCTGGAATGTGGTGGGCAGCGCCTGGCGCATCGAGCGCATGCGCGAGCTGGGCTTTACCGTGGTGGCGGTGGACTATCGCGGCTTTGGCAAGAGCGATATTGAGCGCCCCTCCGAAGAAAAATCTTATGAAGATGCAGAGGCTGCTTGGCAATGGATCGCTGCGCAATACCCGAACCAACCGCGCTACATCTTCGGCCACTCCCTTGGCGGCGCCATCGCCATTGAGCTGGCCACCCGCGTGAATGATGAGCGCGGTACGCTGGTCGAAGGCACGTTCACCAGCATCCCTGATGTGTTTAGCACCATGCAATACGGCTGGCTTCCAGTAGGCTGGCTCATCACTCAGCGCTTTGATTCAGAAAAGAAAGTCGCAAAAATCGGCTCACCACTGCTCGTGGTTCACGGCAGTGAAGATCGCTTAATTTCCCCCGCGCTTGGCAAGCGCTTGTTTGAAGCCGCACAATCGCCCAAACGCTTCGAGCTAGTACAAGGCGGCTCGCATCACAACACGAATGGCTTGGGGCAGGCGCAGTATCGGGCGGCGCTTAAGGAGATGTTTGGGATTTGAGGCGTAAGTAACTACTTTTTTTGATAGTATTCTTGAAAGGTTTAGACTCCAAAATTCGTTCAAATCACCATGCCGACAAAGCTCCCTCAAACAGTAGATGCTGCTCCTCTTGCAATCAGTCAGTTGGCTCAGCGTATTCAACTCATTCGCGGGCAGCGGGTTATCTTGGATACTGATTTGGCCGCTTTCTACGGCGAAACAACCAAGCGATTTAATCAGCAGGTCAACCGAAACTTAGCTCGCTTTCCTGAGGGCTTCATGTTCCAGTTAGATTATGAAGAGTTCACCAACTTGAGGTTGCAAATTGCAACCTCAAGTTTGAAGAGCGCGCATGGTGGCCGGCGCTATGCGCCTATGGCATTTACCGAGCATGGTGCAATCATGGCTTCGATGGTACTCAATTCCGAGCGTGCAACGCAGTTGAGCATCTATGTGGTGCAAGCGTTTGTAGAGCTGCGTGGCATGCTGTCCACGAATCGAGAGCTATCGCAAAAGCTGCATGCTTTGGAGCGCAAAGTCTCCAAACACGATGAGTCAATCAGTCAATTGATTGAATCCATGCAGCAAATGCTCGCTGCGCCTGAAATTCAAAAGCGTCCGATTGGCTTTGTGCATCCGCAAGAGGCGAAGAAGTCTAAGGCACGAGCGAGTCAAACCAAGCCCGTAAAGAATCCGATACCCACAGCGAAAACATTGCGGAAGAAATAGCAAAGGCATTGAAAAATAAAGGAATCACACCCATACATCGAGACGCTGAATGGGTGTGAGCTGGGCAAAAGCTTCTCGGTCGAGCGCGGCCAGCCATGGTTGAACCGTACACACGATGGCAGCTTATGAAACCATCTTGGAGCGCTGAAAAAGAAGCTTTTGCCCAGCTCACGCACGTTCAGTGGCATGGGCGAGTGGGTCGCACATAACCTTTAGCGCGAAAGACTATTTCTTCTTAGCCACAGGTTTGGCAGTCTTAGCAGCTGGAGCAGCTTCATACTTCGCCAACATCGCCTTCGCATCATCAAACAGCGCACGCCCATCGATACCGCGTTTGTGCATGTCAATCATCCAATCAGCCTGCACTGGTTTGGCCGCCTCTACCCAGCGGGCCACCTCAGTTGCTGGCAAGGTGTAGAACTGATTGCCAGCAGCCACGGCTTTGGCGCGGGCAGGGGCGGCGGAGTCGTCCCACATTTTTCCCATGCGGGCGGAGAGCTGTGCGCCAGCGTTTTTGTCGATGATGGCTTTGAGGTCAGCTGGGAGTGCGTTGTAGCGCTTATCGTTCATCGCAAACATCAGGCCCACCGTGTAGAGCGCGGCACTGCCGGCGGGGGTTTCGGTGTGCAGCGGGGCGGCTTCGTGAATGCGAAATGAGGTGGCTGCATCCCAAGGCACCATCGTGCCGTCGATCGTGCCTTTGGTGATGGCTTCGGTCACGCCGGTGATCGGCATGCCCACAGGGTTTGCGCCCAAGGCTTGCAGGAGCTTGGTGGTCTCGCGCGAAGGGGCGCGCAGCTTCATGCCTTTGAAGTCTTCCAGAGTTTTGATCTGCTTTCCACGCGTGTGAATTTGGCCTTCATCATGCACCCACATGGCCAGCACTTTCATGCCGGTGAACTCTTGGCTCGCATGCTTGTTCATATAGTCCCAAGCGGCTTTGGAGGCTGCTTCGGCATTCTTCGTCATGAAGGGCAATTCAAACACTTCCATGCGCGGAAAGCGCCCGGGCGTGTAGCCCAGCACAGTGAGCACCAAATCATCCACACCTTCTTTGACGCGATCAACCAATTGCGCTGGCGTGCCGCCGCCACTCATGGCAGGCAGAGTGACGCAGCGCATGCGCTGATTGGACTCTTTGGTAATCGTCTCGCACCACGGCGTGACCAGCTCTTTCACGGTGAGCGCGGTTTGCGGCCAGTAGTGTTGAAAGTAGAGTGTGACTTCGGCTTTAGGGATCGCGGGGGTTTGCGCGTGGGCAAGGGCTGCAAAGGTCAATGCGATGGCTGCAAGGGTGTTTTTCATGGTGCTTCCTCTCCTGATATCTCAAAGAAATGAGTGTAACGGAGCTAGGCGCATCCGAGTTGACCCAGCATGCATGCAACACCAAGGATAATCGACCGATGCCCACCTCTCTCGTCGTCTTGTTTACCAGCCTGTTTCTCGGCCTCCAGCCCGTTACCACCGATCTTTATCTCCCCGCACTGCCGGGCATGACGCAGGCCTTGGGCGCTTCGATGCCGCAGGCGCAGCTCACGCTCTCTGCCCTGCTGCTGTGCTTTGGCATCAGCCAGCTCGTGTGGGGGCCAGTGTCGGACAAGTATGGGCGCAGGCCGGTGCTACTGATCGGCTTGGCGCTGTATGTGATCGCCAGTGTGGCCAGCAGCATGGTCGATAGCGTGCAGGCGCTGATCATCTGCCGCGCATTGCAAGGCGCGGCCATGGGCGCGCCGGTGATGTGCGCGCGGGCGATGGCGCGGGATTTGTATGCGCCTGTCGATGCGGCGCGCGTGGTGAGCAAGGGGCTCTCGGGGCTGGGCGTGATTGCGGTGCTGTGCGTGCCGGTGGGCAGCTTGCTCAGCGCATGGGCGGGCTGGCGCATGGCGCTGCTGGCCTTGGCAGTGTTTGGCGCGGTCTCGCTCGCTTTGGTACTTTGGAAATTTGAAGAGACGAACAAGCGGCGCAACCCTCAGGCATTGCAGCCCGCAATGCTGCTGGGCACTTGGCGCAGCATCTTGGCGCATCCGCAATTTTGGACATATGCGCTGCTAACCCTTACCTCGTATGCCGGGCTCTTCGTTTTCTTGGCCAGCTCATCGTTTGTGTATTTGCAGGTGCTGGGGCATAGCAAGCTCACCTACAGCTTGGTGATGATGACGATCTCTGCCACCTATGTGGGCGGCACGATTGTCTCGCGGCGCATTTTGGTGGCGCGTGGTGTGCAATACATGCTGAAGATCGGCGGCGGGATCACGCTGGCTGCCTCACTGATGTATTTGGCTCTTTGGGCCAGCGGCATTACGGCTCTGTGGGCGCTGCTGCTGGCGCAAGTGGTGTTCATGATCGGGCATGGCTTTCATCAGCCTGCGGGGCAATCGGGCAGCGCCGCGGCGTTTCCGAAAGCTGCTGGCGCAGCATCGGCCATGGCGGGCTTTCTCATGATGCTCGTTGCTTTTGCTACCGGCTCATGGCTAGGCCGCGCGATGGATGGCACGGCTGCGCCGATGCTGCTGGGCATTGCTTTTTGGGGCGTGATGATTGTGATCGTGGCTTGGGGTTTGGTGCAGCGCTATGGCAAGCTTTCCACCACCTAAGCCCTTGGCCATCGCGCTGATTGGCCCGACTGCCAGCGGCAAATCTTCGCTTTCTTTAGCCATCGCTGAGCGTTGGCCCTGCGAGATCATCAGCGTCGATTCTGCGCTGGTCTATCGCGGGATGGACATTGGCACGGCCAAGCCTTCGCGCGAAGAATTGCGCCAAGTGCCGCATCACTTGATTGATATTCTCGACCCCACGCAGAGCTACAGCGCTGCGCAATTCGTGCAAGATGCCAATCGCTTGATTGACAAGATTCGCGCGCGCGGCAAGCTGCCGCTGCTCGTGGGCGGCACGATGCTTTATATCAAGGCATTGATCGAGGGCATGGATGCGATGCCAGCCGCTGCGCCAGAGATTCGTACGCTCATTGATGAGGAAGCCAAGGCTCTTGGCTGGCCTGCCATGCATGCTCAGTTGGCTCTCGTTGATCCCATCACTGCGCAACGCCTTTCGCCCAATGATTCGCAGCGCATTCAGCGCGCGCTGGAGGTGTATCGCTCCTCAGGGCAGCCGATCTCTGTTTTTCAACAAAAATATGATCGAAATCGGCAAGTAGCCGGCATGGATATTGCTTCAAATGCTATGAATACCATAGCGTCTATGCCGATCATCAGCTTGGAGCCGGTCAGCCGCGCATGGCTGCACGAGCGCATCGCGCAGCGTTTTGAGCAGATGCTGGGTATGGGTTTGGTGGGCGAGGTGCAGCAGCTCAAAGCGCGTGGCGATTTGCATCTCGATCTGCCATCGATCCGCTGCGTGGGCTATCGACAAACCTGGGAGATGCTGGACGGCGCGTTCCCAGCAAGTGAGTTAAGCGAACGAGGCCTTGCCGCCACACGCCAACTCGCCAAGCGGCAAATCACCTGGCAGCGCGGCATGCAGGCGCCCGCGTTCAACAAACATGTGGTCGCCGCAGATGCACCCGATGCGGCCGAGCAAACTCTGCAATTGATTCAAGGATGGCTTGCATGACGAGTAGCGTGGTTCAGATCAACGGGTTGGCTAAACACTATGGCGAGGCGGCAGTATTCAATGGCGTGAATCTTCAAGTGCACAGCGGCGAGTTCATCGCCATCGTGGGCGAATCGGGCGTGGGTAAATCGACCTTACTCAATTGCATGGCGGGCTTGGATACTTGGGATGCTGGCTCGCTGCATGTGCAGGGCGCAGAGCTTGGCGCGATGAACGATGCGCAGCGCGCCATCTGGCGGCGCAGTGCCGTGGGCTTTGTGTTCCAAGCTTTTCATGTGCTGCCGCACCTCGATGTGGCGCAAAACGTGGCCCTGCCTTTGCTGCTGCAAGGCATCAAGCCCGCTCAATCCAAAGAGCGTGTGCAAGCGATGCTACAAGCCGTGGGCTTGCAAGAGCTGGGCGCACGCCTGCCGCAGCAGCTCTCCGGCGGTCAATTGCAACGCGTCGCCATCGCACGTGCCTTGGTTCACGCGCCAGCCCTCGTGCTTGCGGATGAGCCCACTGGCAATCTCGACCCCTCAACAGCCGAGCGCGTGATGGATGTGCTGATTGCGCAAACCAAGAGCAGCGGCGCGGCCTTGGTACTCGTGACGCATTCGCAAGCCGCAGCCGCGCGCGCAGACCGCGTGCTGCATCTCACGGCGCATGGCATTTGCACTTCTGAGAGTTAAATGCGCAACTGCACACTACAGGCATCTTGTTTTCTATATTATGAATTATCTCACTTTATCCTAAAATCATAGGCTAATTTAGATAATTGAGGATAAAAGTGCACTACAAACGCCCCGCCTTAGCCGCCGAGATCACCCGCGAGTTGATGGGGCAGGTGTTTTTGTCTGACGCACCCAATGGCTTGTTTTTGGCTGCCGCGCGACGCACTGGCAAAACCGAGTTCCTCAAAAACGATTTGCGCCCGGCTCTAGAAAATGCCGGCGTGCTGGTGGCTTATGTAGATTTATGGGCTGACAAAACACGCTCGCCGATGGAATTGATTGCGCAAGGTTTAGCGCAGGTGGTCAATCAAAGCTTAGGTTTGGTGGCTCAAGCTGCGAAGAAAACTGGGCTCGATTCCATCAATCTAGCTGGCATCAAGATTGACACCAGCAAAATCGGCAAAACCGATGGCATGACGTTGCACGGCGTGTTGAGCTTGATTCACGCGCAAACTGGCAAAAAGATTGCACTGATGATTGACGAGGCGCAGCATGCGCTGACCAGTGCTGAAGGCGATGCCACGATGAGCGCTTTAAAGTCTGCGCGTGATCAGCTCAAAACAAATGGCGATGCGCAACTGCTGCTCGTCATGTCGGGCTCGCACCGCGATAAGCTCATGCGCCTGCTGAACACCAGTGCTGCGCCGTTTTGGGGCTCACAAGTGCGCGCATTGCCTACACTGGGCAGGCCATTTGTGGAGCAGATTGCGCAAGAGCTAAGCCAAGCTACTGGGCAACCCACCAACACAGATGTGCTGATGCAAACATTCACGCTCTGCGGCGAGCGCCCGCAGTTTTTCTTTGATGCCATTCAAGAAGCAAGGCAAGGCCCTGAAGACGGCACGAGCCTGGAGCAAAAGCTCATGCGTGTGGCCGAGCAGCGACGTCAACGCGACCGCGATGGTATGAGCAGTGTGTATGCAGCTTTGCCACTGTTGGAGCAAGTGATTTTGTGGCGGCTTTTTCAGCAAGGCGCTGCATTCAAAGCGTTTGATGCGGCGGCATTGGCTTTTTATAGCCATCAATCAGGTAAACCCGTCACGGCAAATCAAGCGCAAAAAGCGATGGATCGCCTGAGAGAGAACGATCCCCCCTTGGTGTGGAAATCGCTGCGCGGCGAATACTCGCTCTACGATGTGGATATGCTCGATTGGTATGCGTATTTGAGTGGGCAACACGCTTGGCCACCGCAAGCTGCTCAACGCAAAGCCTGAGTGTTGCACTGATGCTTAACCTTCTGCGCAGCTATTCTTGGCAAGAGCTGCGCTTGCATCCTTGGCGCTATCTAGCTGCACTCATGAGCATTGCCTTGGGAGTAGCGCTGGCGTTTTCTGTGCATGTGATCAATGCGAGTGCGCTCTCTGAATTTTCATCGGCGCTGCAATCGGTGCAGGGGCAGCCGGATGCGCGGCTGGTGGGTTCGCAGCCGTTTGATGAAGAGGTTTACGCGCAAGTGGCGGCGCGGCCTGAGGTGGCTTTAGCCAGCCCTGTGCTGGAGATCAGCACCTACGCGCTGGATGCACAAGGTAAGAAGATTTCGGTGCGCGTAATGGGCGTGGATGGGCTGGTGGCGCCACTGCTTGCACCGGAGTTGGCGATGCGGCCACGCGCTGAATCGGGTGATCGATTTGCTTTTTTTTCGCCGGGCAAGGTGTTTGTGAACCCAGCGGCTCGCGCGGCTTTGGGGGAAGCGGGGATTCAAGTGATTGCTGGGCAACGCGTGATTGCACTGCAAGTGGCGGGCACGGTTGCAGCAAAGGGGCAGCCTCTGCTGGTGATGGATATTGGTGCGATGCAAGATGAGTTCAAGAGCGAAGGCAAGCTGAGTCGAATTGATTTGCGCATGCAGCCGGGGCAGACTTTGCAACTGCCTCTCTTGCCAAGTTTGCGCCTAGAACAGCCCGAGCAGCAAGATCAAAAGAGCGATCAACTCTCACGCGCTTACCGGGTGAATATGACGGTGCTGGCACTCGTCGCTTTATTCACGGGTGCATTTCTCGTGTACTCAGTGCTTACGCTGGCAGTAGCTAAGCGGGCGAAGCAGTTGGCACTGCTGGGCGTGCTCGGGCTCACGCCAGCGCAGCGCATGCGGCTGGTGCTGTTGGAATCTACCGCCTTGGGATTACTGGGCAGCTTGCTTGGCATTGCTTTGGGCACGGCGCTGGCTGCGTTTGGTTTGAAAGCATTGGGCGGTGATTTAGGCGGCGGCTACTTTTCTGGCGCAACGCCACCAATGCAATGGAGTGCTGCGGCGGCCATTATTTACGGTTTGCTCGGTTGGGCAGCCGCCTTGGCGGGCGCTTGGTGGCCTGCGCGCGGCGCGGCTGCGCTGCCGCTGGCGCAAACGCTCAAAGGCTTGGGCGCTGGCGTGCGCTCTGCTGGCAAGCCTTGGCTTGCTCTTTTATTGATAGTATCTGGTGCATTATTTGCGCGGGCTCCAGCCGTATTTGGCATGCCAATTGCTGCTTACATTGCCGTCGCGCTGCTGCTGATCGGCGGCATGGGTTTGCTGCCTTGGGGTGTGGGCCTACTCTACGATTTTCTCGCGCCGCATGTAGCCGCGCAGGCGCTGCCCATGCTAGCGGTTGAGCGGGCACGGCGCATGCGCGAGGTGGCTGTGGTAGCGGTGAGTGGCGTGGTGGCAGCGCTGAGCTTGGCAGTGGCGCTCACGGTGATGGTGAGCAGCTTTCGCTTCTCGGTGAGCAGTTGGCTCGATACCATGCTGCCCGCGCCGCTGTATTTGCGGCTGACGAATTCTTCGCAAGTGGGGCAAAATATTTTCTTCACGCCAAACGAGGTGCAGCGCATCGCGCAAACACCCGGCGTGGAGCGCGTGGTGGGTTTGCGCATTCGTAGTTTGAGCTTGAATCCGCAGCAGCCCGAGGTGAGTTTGATCGCGCGGCCTATTTTCTTAGAAACGGCTGCGCAGATGCTACCGATATTGGCAACTGCGCAAGCACCCCCCTCGCCCAATGCAAACACACCGATTGCGTTGTACGTGAGTGAGGCGACGATTGATCTGCATGGCGCAGTTTTAGGGCAGATTTATGATAAAAAAGCACTAGTAGCCGGGATCAAATCTGCGCAGAGTGCTATTAATTCAGGAGTTAATGACTCCACCCCTGTTTTCTATATCGCTGGCATTTGGCGTGATTACGCACGCCAATTTGGCACCATCGTGATCGATAGCGCAGATTACCAGCGCATCAGCGGCGACATGCGCATCAACGATCTGGCCATCTGGCCGCAAGCAGGCGCCGACATCGCCGCAGTGCAAAGCGGCGTGCGCGAAGTGCTCGCTGGCGATCCGATTCGCAGCCGCTTGATGGAATTTGCCAGCAGCGCTGAGATTCGCAAAATCTCACTCACCATGTTCGACCGCAGCTTCGCCGTCACTTACTGGCTGCAAGCCGTGGCCATTGGCATAGGCCTGTTCAGCATTGCCACGAGCTTTTCTGCGCAGGTGCTGGCGCGGCGCAAAGAGTTCGGCCTGCTCGCACATCTGGGGCTTACGCGAAGCCAAATCTTAAAAGTGGTGGCGCTGGAAGGCGCAGCGTGGACGCTGCTGGGCGCGCTTGCGGGCTGCATACTAGGCCTGATCGTCTCGCTCGTACTGATTCATGTAGTCAACCCGCAAAGCTTTCACTGGACGATGGACATGCACATTCCGTGGCTACGTCTAGCATTGCTTTGCCTCGCCGTGATCGCAGCAGGCACAGTGACCGCATGGCTCGCAGGCCGCGCCGCTGCCTCGCGCGATGCGGTGCTGGCGGTGAAGGAGGATTGGTGATGTTGCGCCGCCCGTTTTTAGCCACGCCCGCTTTGCTGATGATGACGCAAGCAAACGCCCTGCCCGCCAAAGCATTGCAATTCCCCCGCGACCACGGCGCACACCCCGATCTGCGCACCGAGTGGTGGTATCTCACAGGATATGCGAACGTGGGCAGCGCACAAAGCCCCAAGCTGCTCGGCTTTCAAATCACCTTCTTCCGCTCCCGCATCGATGCCGCGCAAAATCTGCAATCGCGCTTTGCGGCCAAGCAATTGCTGTTTGCGCACGCCGCCGTGACAGATCTTTCCAAGCAGCAGCATCTGCACGACCAACGCATCGCGCGTGAAGGTTTTGGTATTGCGCAAACTTCGCTTAACACCACCGATGTGAAGCTGCGCGATTGGAGTTTGAAGCGCGAAGCCGATGGCCGCTACGCAAGCCGCATCAGCGCAAGAGAGTTCAGCCTCGATCTGCAATTCACGCCCACGCAGCCGCTTTTGCTACAAGGCAACCAAGGCCTCTCACGCAAAGGCCCAGAAGAAAAGCAAGCCAGCTATTACTACAGCCAGCCCCAGCTGGCCACCAGCGGCACAATTCAAATCAATGGCCGCAACATTCCGATCACCGCAGGCACCGCTTGGCTCGATCATGAATGGAGCGAAGAAATCTTGCACCCCGAGGCCGTGGGCTGGGATTGGATTGGTATGAACTTGCTTGATGGCAGCAGCCTCACCGCCTTTCAACTGCGCCGCGCCGATGGCACGGCACTGTGGGCAGGCGGCAGCCTACGCAACGCCACCACCACCACGATCTTCAAACCCAGCGATCTGCAATTCGCTGGCAGCAGCATCTGGCCCAGCCCCGCCACCGGCTCACGCTACCCAATGCAGTGGCAAATCAGCACGCCCACCGAATCTTTCACCGTCCGCAGCCTGCTCAATCCTCAAGAAATGGACAGCCGCAGCAGCACAGGAACAGTGTATTGGGAAGGCTTGGCAGAATTGCTCAGCAGCAGCGGCCAGCGTGTGGGCTTAGGCTATTTGGAGATGACAGGCTATGCTGGAAAGATTCAAATTTAATAGCAAACTATGCTTATTTTATACCGGCTACTGCCTTGTTTTGAACAAAATCAAGGCAACTCTGCATCCCCCATGCGCGCCACAATCGTCTGCGCCCTAGACGACAGATAGGCTGAATTCGGCGTCTTCTCAAAAAACTTCGGGCGCGGCAGCATCACAGCCAAGCGCGCGGCTTCATACGGCGTGAGCTTTGAAGCGCTTTTTCGGTAGTAATGCTGAGCCGCCGCCTCTACGCCGAATACGCCCTTGCCCAACTCCACCGAATTGAGATAAATCTCCAAAATCCGCTCTTTGGGCAAAAAGGCTTCGAGTGCAAATGTGATCACAAGCTCTTGTCCTTTGCGCATGAAGCCCGGCGCAAAGGCAATTACGTAGTCCAATCCTTCCGCAAACTCTTCTCCTTCGCGCATGAAGCTGCGCTCACCGGAGAGAAACAGATTTTTGGCCAACTGTTGCGTAATAGTAGAGCCACCGACGATTTTGGGAGGAATCACTTTACCAGTGCGCTTGCTGCGCCGCTCGGCCATTTGCTCGGCGCGCTTGTTGCGCTGCCACGCCTTTTCTATCGCCGCCCACTCCACACCGTCGTGATAGGCAAAATCGCCGTCTTCACTCGCAATCACAGCGCGCTTCATGTGGTCAGAGATTTGTTCGTAAGGCAGCCACTGCTGTTTCCAAGAAAATCCCTTGTCGGATTGCGTAGCGACTTGATAAATTTCAGAGCGCTCAAACGTCGTCGATTGCGGATCAATCCAACGCATGCTGATTACACGCAATACAAAAAACAATTGCAGAGACAGCCCAGCAATCAGCAGCATCATGAACCAACGGCCAAGAACTCTCAGCATGGTCAACGCGAAGTGAGTTTGGTCTCTAGCGTCTCTTCACGGGTGAACTTAAAGCGTGAGACGACGACGATTTGATCTGCGCGGCGGCGCATTTCATCAGAGAATTTTCCAAACGGGCCAGAAGCTTTGGCTATTGCTTGCGCACGGCGATCCAGCGCAGTGATGCCGGAAGTTTCAATCACTTCGGTATCGAGCACGCGGCCATCGTGGTTGACGGTGACGATCATGGTCAACTCGCCATAGAGCTTGTTGCCAGCGGCTTCTGGAAAGTTTTGTGTACCACGGTCTTCAATTTTTCTACGCAAGCCATCGTAGTACAGCGCATACACTTCCTCACGCGTGGCCGGGCTGATATAGCGCTTTTTCGGGCGGGCATTTTGCTCATTGATACGCTTTTCGATTTCAGCGAGCAATTGCAAGAGCTGTTTGCGCCGCTGCTCTTGCGCCATGGCTTCTGCATTTTGTGACGAAAGTTTCGGATCAGGCGGGGGCATGGCAGCTAGCTGGCTCTTGATCGTCGCCAGCATGAGCATTTGCTGCTCTTGCATAGATTCGAGTTTGCGCTGCATGTCTTCATTGGCATCGCCCATGGTGGTGAGCGAAGAAAGTGGCAGCGGTGTGGTGGCACGACCTGTCTCCAAATCTCCACCACCCGCCAGCGAGGCCTGAGCAATCGCTTTGGCCACATCAGGCTTCTCATTGGATTTGGCGTTGACCAAGATCACTTCCAGCGGCGTGTCTTGAAACACACGATTGAAGCGCTCAGGATCGACAAAGCGCACGGTGAGCAGACCCGCATGCACGATCACGGAGATCGTCAGTGCCAGGCCCAAAGTGCTCATATCGCGGAAGAATCGCATGGTGCTCTATTATCCATAGCAATCATGACAGGATCAAGCGGGAGAATCAGCACTTTTCTCTGAATTTTCTTCATTCACGTCCAGCGCCAGATGCACGCTGCCCGTAGGCTCATCGTCTTCTTCCTCGTCTGTTGGCTCAGGCACTGCAACATCGAGGCGTTCGACCAAAGTAGCGCTAGCCTCCAGCATGAGCAAATCCATCTCGCCCAAACGGACCCTCACGCGAGCGCCGCGCATGAGGCTGGCCGTGCCCGCCACGCTGAGCACGAGCGGAATGTCTTCAGCCCGCACCAAACCTTCTTTCATCACCGTGGCCGTCAGCTCGGTGATGCCCTTCTGTTGCACATAGCGCATCGTCCAGTAGCGCTCCATACCGTTTTGGAAGCCGTTGTAGGCGCTGTAGGCGGTATCAAAACCACTCACAATGCCAAACAGCTCCGCATCTTTGGGTTTGAAAGGTGCAGCCAATGCAGCGGTCATGCCATGACGCGCGCAGGCGATGATTTGCCACTGATTCACCAAATCGGTATAGCGACGCAGGGGAGAAGTGCTCCACGCATAGCTTTTAACGCCGATGCCCGCATGCGGCAAAGCTTTCGTGCCCATGCGCACCTTCACGCCGGGCGCGAGGCTGGCCTGCGAGCGATAAATGCCGGGCACACCAAACTGCGCCATCCATTGACCCCAGGTGCTGTTGGCCAAAATCATGCATTCGGCCACGATCAAATCGAGCGGCGCGCCACGCTTGCGCACGGTGATCTCCACTGGCTCATCGCCGATAGGTGAATCACCTTGCACTGCAACTCGAAAGTTGTAATCGGGGCGATTAAACGTCTCTGGTTTACCGCGCACCTGCTCGCGCTGGGCTTTGAGTTGACAGGCCAATCGATAAAAAAATGATAGCACTCCACGTAGATTATTCGCCGGCTGATGTTCACTTTTGCTTAAAATTTCAGCTTCTGAAGGCGTAGAACGCAGCCAATCTTCCGTCACCAGATCATCGAGCTGATCGTGGCGCAGGTTGTGCGCAATCGGTACGCGCTCGATCTTGGTTTCGCTGCTTTGAATCGCCAGCGTCGCCTCATCCAAAGTCACATACAGCGACAGCGCGGGGCAATCTCGGCCTTCAGCCAAGGTGTAGTGCTGCACCACGTCATCGGGCAGCATGGTGAGCTTGTGGCCGGGCATATAGACCGTGGAAAAACGATCCCGCGCGACTTTGTCAATCGTCGAGCCGGGTTGAATAGCCAGCGCAGGCGCGGCGATGTGAATACCCACAATAACCTGCCCTGTGCCCAAGCCTTGCACGCTCAGCGCATCATCAATCTCGGTGGTTTGGCTGTCATCAATCGAGAAGGCTTGTACAGCAGCCAGTGGCAGCTCCTGCGCAATCAAGGGCGCTTGCAATGCTGGGAAACGCACGCCTTTGGGGAATTGATCAAACAAGAAGCGCTGCCAATGGAATTCATACGCCGAGGCAATTGCACCTGCCTTGGTGAGCAAAGCCAGCGGTGCAGTTTGCGTGCTGCGCGAGGCATCGACCACGGCTTTGTATTCCGGTGCATTTTTATCGGGCTTGAAGAGAATTTTGTAGAGCTGGGCGCGGATCGGCTCCGGGCATTGGCCAGCGGAAAGCTCACCCGCCCACTGCGCAATTTGCGCGGTGATTTGCTTTTTCTTTTCAATCGCAGCCAAGGCTTGCTGCACGATTTCTGCACTGGCTTTTTTGAAGCGCCCTTTGCCTGCACGGCGAAAGTAATGCGGCGCGTTGAACAAGCACATCAAGCTGCCCGCTTGCTCGACTGTGGATGCTTTCGCGCTGAAATATTCGCTTGCCACATCCGCAAAACTAAACTCTTCATCGCTGGCAAATTCCCAAGCCAAGTTCACATCCATGCTGGCAGCCAGCTCTGCGGCTTGCTGCAAGAGTTGTGCGGGAGCGGGCTGCTCAAACTGCAAGAGAACTTGCTGCAATTTGAGTTTGACGCGTTTGCCAGAATCAAGCTCGGCTTGCAAGGAACTCTCCGCCTGTGAGAGCGTGCGCGCGGCTAGGAATTTGCCGCCTTCTTCAAATAAAACGTACATTATTGTTTCGACAATTCTGCGGGGATGGAGGGCAAACTACCCACCTGCGTACCCGCCACATTGAAATCCACTGAAAAATTGCCCGGTTTAACAATGGTGACTGCACGCTCTGCTTGTTGTACTTCCCTTTCCTCCAAGGTCACATCAGAGGAGAACTCATAATCCAAATCGAGCAGACTCACTGTGGGCACAAAATCCTCGTCAGACCCTGATGCAAATTGCTCAGCCGCCCTTGCTCTAGCTTGTGATGGATCAACAGTATGAGCCGCATCTGCTGAACTCGCAGCTAACCCCTCCGGCGTAAACTCCAGCAATTCATAGAGATCAAACAAATCTTGATAAGCCGGTAGCTGTACCAGCTTGCGCCCCAAGATCGGGCCGATCAACCATGCGGAAATCATGGCGATTGATGGGCTACGGCCCTGCACCCATGTGCCGCACAATTCACTGGCTGCTCGTGCGTAGCCATCCAACCCCAGCACATTGGAATTGGGCTCATGCCAATAGGGTGCCATGCGATTGAATTGGAGGCGGTAGCGCTTGCGCATAGACTCAAACTCAGTTCTCAGATCAAGCCGCTCGCAAAGATTCATATGCTCAAGATACGCCCAAGCGCAGGTATCTGGATGCGCCTCAATATGGTCTGTCAGCAGCACCAAAGCGCCTTCGGGCCGACCCAATACACTCAACCCATTGACCGCCGTACGCAATTCCAACAAAAGCTCTATGGCTGTTTCTCGACTAGGCGGTTTGAGCGGGGGTTGCGTTGGCAATTCAGTTCGGGCTTGAATTTGATCGACCTTGGACATCAAACCATCGCGCAATTGCGACTGTAAATGCCGCGCCAGTTGCTCTTGCTCAAAAGCCTCCCTAGCCTCATCATCAGGCATCCATTGCACATTTTCCGGCACCTGCTCGGGCTGTGACAATGTCGATGGCATGCCTAGTAGTGCCGCATCGCTAGTCATTTCAGTGGGCGCATGCGATGAGGGCGCTGCATCGCGTGGTAATTTTCGCTGCAGCATATTGCGCAGTACGCGCTGTGATTTGGCTAGCAGAGATTCCTGCGACAAAGGCAACTCCGAGTCAACATCTTGTGTCGACTTGGGTTCAAACAAGCCCACCTCGGTACGCGGGATGGCCCACACAGGAGGAGCCTGTGGGGCGACGGCATTTTGCAAATGCTCGGCACCAAGGTGGCTGGATACCGTCTTCGTCTCTTGTGTACCTTGTCCTTTAACCGAATGCTCAGAAGAAGGTAGGCCTGACAAATCGGTAGCGTAATCGTCTGCGAAATAGGGTGAATCCTCCAACGCGTATTCGGAGACTGTCACTTGGTCCATCATGTCAGCTGGTGCATTGTTTCGCACGACATACCCGGCTCTATCACCTTGCTGGCCATCAGGGGGAATGTATTTGGCGAGATCATCCGATACATCGCGCTCCGGATTTGCGTCCTTAGAAAGAATCGGCGACTGCGGCTGTGCCCAAGCCTGCGGCTCATGGCTTTGCAATTGCATGCGCCTGCGTCGCTCTAGCACCCACAAAGCTCCCAAGCCGAGCAAGCCTGTAGCGCCAGCGTAAATGACCGGATGATGCCAGCGGTTATCACGCTCTTGAGCGATTTGAGTTTGGAGCGCTACCAGCTCGGCTTTGGCCGCAGCAGATTCTCGAACAGCACTCTCGGCTCTAGCAGACAAGCGTTTGTGCTCGGATCGTTGCTGCTGCGCCTGTGTGGGCTCTGCGCTCAAGTTTTCCCATAGTTCACGTGCTGATTCGCGCTCCATCACAGGGACAGCATCCGAGGACATTTCATTGCTGCTACGCAGGCTAGGCTGAATGGCTTGTTCGAACGCCAAAGGATCTTGCAAGATCAAGCGCGCTTGACTGACCTTGGCTTGCGCCGTTTGCTGGGGCGATGCAATGAAGGTGGAATTGAGTTGCGCCATGAGTTCTGCCTGTCACCAAGCAGGTGCCAGCTGGGAAAAACCCGCAGGCGCTTGGCGCTCATCTTCAAAACTCACGACTTCGTAGGTCTCTGGGCGAGAGAGCAATTCACGCAGGAGTAAATTATTCAATGCATGGCCAGATCGAAACGCACTGTAAGCGGCTAGCAACGGCTTACCAAGGCAGTACAAATCACCCATTGCATCCAAGATTTTGTGTTTCACAAATTCATCGTCGTAGCGCAAGCCGCCACTGTTGAGCACTTTGTAGTCGTCCATCACAATGGCGTTGTCTAGCCCTCCGCCCATACCCAAACCTTTGGCGCGTAGACTCTCCACGTCTTTGGTAAAGCCGAAGGTGCGAGCGCGTGCGATATCTCGTGCATAGTTGCCTTGGGAGAGATCAAATTCGACATACTGGCCCGTGGCATCAACCGCTGGATGGCCAAACTCAATTTCAAACTTGAGCTTGAAGCCCTCAAAAGGCTCTAGACGTGCCCATTTGAGCAGCTCGCCCTCCCCTTGCTTGACTTCGATCGCGTGGAGTACACGCACGAAACGTTTAGGCAGGTTTTGTGTAACGATTCCAGCGCTTTGCAGTAAAAACACAAACGAAGCTGCCGAGCCATCCAAAATCGGCACTTCTTCGGCTGTGATATCAACATATAAATTGTCAATACCTAATCCCGAGCAAGCCGACAGCAAATGCTCAATTGTTTGCACGCGCGCAGAGTGTCCGGGCGCTGTGATGCTGGTTGCCATACGGGTATCCGTCACCGACAAACTTGTGACGGAAATTTCCACTGGCTCAGCCAAATCAATACGACGAAATACGATTCCTGTATCGGCCAGAGCAGGCCGAAGGTTCAGCTCAACACGCTGACCGCTGTGGACACCCACACCAACAGCTTTAACAAGGGATTTGATGGTTCTTTGTAACAACACGCTAGGATTTTAGTAGACAAAAAGTAGTAAGGCGCGCAGGAGTTACCCCTGCGCGCCTTGGAATGCTCAAAAACAGTCAGATCAATCGGCTTGTTTGCGAAGGAAAGCGGGGATCTCTAGATCGTCCATGCCACCTGCCGACAAGGCATCTACCTTCGCTGTCGCCTGAGTGCGGTTGGTACGCCACACGCTTGGGATTTCGACGCTGCCATAGCCAGTTTGCGCCGCTCCTACGCCCATTTGACCCGCAGGGCTTTGCCCCACCACTTGATTCACCGTTGGAATCGTGGGCATGCCATAGGCATCATCTGTTCCCGTGCGCACCACCTGCATCGGAGGCGCTGCGCGGCGTGCGCCTTGGCGCGAGAGACCGGTAGCCACCACGGTCACGCGGATGTTGTCACCCAAATTGTCATCGTAAGCTGTGCCGTAGATCACATGTGCATCAGGCGAAGCGTAGGCGCGAATCGTATTCATTGCGAGCTTAGATTCAGAGAGTTTCAAAGAACCTTTGGCCGCTGTGATCAGCACCAGCACGCCTTTTGCGCCCGAGAGATCAATGCCCTCCAACAGCGGGCAAGCCACGGCTTGCTCAGCTGCAATGCGGGCGCGATCAGGGCCATTGGCCGCTGCCGTGCCCATCATGGCTTTGCCAGGCTCGCCCATCACGGTGCGCACATCTTCAAAGTCCACGTTCACATGACCGGGCACATTGATGATCTCGGCAATACCGCCGACTGCATTTTTCAGCACATCGTTGGCATGCGCGAAGGCTTCGTCTTGCGTGATGTCATCGCCCAGCACTTCGAGCAACTTCTCATTGAGCACCACGATGAGCGAGTCCACATTGGCCTCAAGCTCGGCCAAGCCCAAATCGGCATTGCTCATACGACGGCCACCTTCCCAGTCGAAAGGTTTGGTGACCACGCCCACGGTGAGAATACCCATCTCACGCGCTACCTTGGCAATCACTGGCGCTGCGCCCGTGCCTGTGCCGCCGCCCATGCCGGCGGTGATGAAGAGCATGTGCGCGCCATCAATCGCGGTGCGAATTTCGTCTTCAGCGGTGTGCGCGCTGTCGCGGCCTTTTTCTGGCTTGCTGCCAGCGCCAAGGCCCGATGTGCCTAGTTGAATGGTTTTGTGTGCTGCGCTGCGGGCCAAGGCTTGCGCATCAGTGTTCGCTGCAATGAACTCTACGCCTTGCACGCTGCAAGCAATCATGTGCTCCACTGCATTGCCGCCGCCGCCGCCCACGCCGATCACTTTGATCTGTGTGCCTTGGTTGAACTCTTCGACTTCAATCATTTCAATTCCCATGTGATATCTCCTTCAATGTTTGCGGTTGGTGTTGCTGTCAGGGAGGGTGCAAGGCCGGGGCCCGCACCGGGAAGTCGTGGTGGGCTTGCGCCTGCGAGGTACAGTTTTCTAAACATTAGAAATTTCCCACCACAAAATCTTTGAAACGCGAGAAAGCGCTCGTCATTGAGCCATTTTTCTGCGCCACTTTGTAGCCGCGCATGCGCGCCATGCGAGCTTCTTCAAGCAAGCCCATCACAGTAGCGGCGCGCGGCTGAGCCACCATATCGGCCAAGGCCGCACTGTATTGCGGGATACCACGGCGCACAGGCTTCAAGAAAATATCTTCGCCCAGCTCCACCATGCCCGGCATCACCGAGCTGCCGCCGGTTATAACGATGCCTGAGGAGAGCACTTCTTCATAGCCAGAATCACGAATCACTTGCATCACCAGCTGATAAATCTCTTCCACGCGCGGCTCGATCACGCCAGCGAGCGCCTGCTTGCCCAGCATGCGCGGGCCGCGATCACCCAAGCCCGGCACTTCCACCTGCGTTTGCGGGTCGGCCAGCAATTGCTTGGCGCAGCCGCTTTCCACCTTGATGTCTTCCGCATCTTTGGTGGGTGTGCGCAGCGCCATGGCAATATCGCTGGTGATCAAATCGCCTGCAATCGGAATCACTGCCGTGTGGCGAATCGCACCGCCGGTGAAAATCGCCACATCGGTTGTGCCGGCGCCAATGTCCACCAATACAACGCCTAAATCTTTTTCATCGCTAGTCAAAATAGCTTTGGCTGAGGCATGCGGATTGAGCATCAGTTGCTCAACCTCCAAGCCGCAGCGGCGCACACACTTGATGATGTTCTCAGCCGCGCTTTGCGCGCCGGTCACCAAGTGAATTTTGGCCTCCAAGCGAATACCACTCATGCCAATCGGCTCGCGCACGTCTTGCCCGTCAATCACAAACTCTTGCGGCTCGACCAGCAGCAAGCGCTGATCGCTGGAGATGTTGATGGCCTTAGCAGTTTCCACCACGCGGGCCACATCAGCCGCCGAGACTTCACGGTCTTTCACCGCCACCATACCGCTCGAATTGATGCCGCGAATATGGCTGCCGGTGATGCCAGTGTAGACCCGACCAATTTTGCAATCAGCCATCAGTTCGGCTTCTTTGAGTGCCTGCTGAATGCTTTGCACCGTGGCATCAATATTGACCACTACACCGCGCTTCAAGCCATTGCCTTGCGACACACCCAAGCCTGCCAACTTCAGCTCCCCCCCGCCCAGCACCTCGGCCACCACCACCATCACTTTGGAGGTGCCAATGTCTAAACCGACGACCAAATCTTTGTATTCTTTTGCCATGCTCTGCCTTTTATTTCTTCTCTGGCGTTGCAGCCACCACGGTGGAGACGCCGCGCAAGCGAATCGCATAGCCTTGGCCATGGCGCAAGTCCACGGATTCGATGCGATCCAAACCTGCGCGCTGGTAGGTGGCTAGAACCTGCTTGTGCGTATTCAGGAAATTTTGCAAGCGCGCCATAACCTCTGCTGAGCTGCCACGGCCCAGCTCAATCACCGCACCAGAATCCAACTTCATCACCCAAGCACCTCGGCCCGAGAGATCAAGCTGCTCGACTGTTGCATCAAATGGCTGCATGGCGCGAGCCAGCCGCTTGTACATATCCAGCATCAGCGCCGATTGCCCTTCTGAGCCCACCAAGCGCGGCAGCTCATCGGCTTCAGCCTCGCCGGTATTGGCTTCAAACACTTCGCCTTGGCTGTTGACCATGCGCGATTCGCTCTCAGCGCCCCAAAAACTCATGCTGCGGTGTTCTTCAATCTTGACGCGCAAGCGATTGGGAAACTCACGGCGCACCGTAGCTTTGCGCACCCATGGCACGGATTCAAACACGCCGCGCACCTGCGTCAAATCCAAGGTGAAAAAATTGCCGCTGATGCGCGCGCCCACATTGGCCTGCAATGTAATCGCATTGTGATGCGCCGTATCGCCCTCCACCACAATGCGCGAAATCCCAAAAGCTGGATGCGCCAGCGCCCAGCGCCCCACAGCCACGAGCATCGTTACGCCAGCGATCAGGGCCAAGCCAAGCGCGGCGATATTCATCAGCCGCACATCCATGGGCGGCGGCTCGGGTGCATGAAGCGTGTTGGCGTACATCATCCGCGCACTCCATCCAGCGCGGCTGTTTGCAAAATGCGCACACACAAATCTTCGTAGCTGATACCCGCAGCGCGCGCTGACATGGGCACGAGCGAATGCCCCGTCATGCCCGGCGAGGTGTTGATCTCCAGCAAATAAGGCTTGCGCGTGGCTGCATCAATCATCACATCGGCGCGCGCCCAGCCCCGGCAATCCAAGC
>JAYVJQ010000357.1:0-2887 GCA_043769055.1 Allobrachymonas sp. | reverse complement strand
AAGCGCAACGCGGCAGTGCGCCTGCTGCCCTGGATTGAGCATGATATTGAATACGAAGTACCTGTTTCTCCAGTGGGCAACAGCTTGGTGCTACGCGCGCAGGCGTATCGCACCTCGTTGGGTGTGATTGGCTCGGGGCTGTTTTGGATGGTGCTGTTTCTCTCAGGCATGACGGCTTGGCTTTTGGTGAGCTCTTGGCGGCATACGCGGCGCAGGATTCAAACGCAGGCCACACTGCTGCAAGAGACCAACTTTCGCCGCGCGATGGAAAATTCTATGCTCACCGGCATGCGCGCGCTGGATATGCAAGGCCGCATCAGCTATGTGAACCCCGCGTTTTGCCAAATGACGGGCTGGAGTGAGGCCGAGCTGGTGGGATTGACTGCGCCCTTTCCCTACTGGCCAGAAGACGACCGCGAAGCACTGATGAGCCGGCTGGAAGAAGAGATCAGTGGGCGCACCACACCGGGTGGCTTTCAGGTGCGCGTGAAGCGCAAAGATGGCGGGATTTTTGATGCGCGTATGTATGTGTCTCCGCTGGTCGATGGCAAAGGTGTGCAATCGGGCTGGATGACGTCGATGACCGACATCACCGAGCCCAACCGCGTGAGAAAGCAACTCTCCGAATCGTATGAGCGCTTCACCACCGTGCTGGAGGGTTTGGATGCGAGCGTATCGGTGGCGCCGCTGGGTGGCGATGAGCTGCTGTTTGCCAACAAGATGTACCGGCAGTGGTTTGGCAGCAAGGCGATGGAGCATTTGAGCTTGGTGGAGCAAGCGGGCCGGGTGGACAGCGGTGTGCCTACAGTGGAGTTTGTGGATTCCACGGCGGGCGATAGCGTGGATTCGTTGGCTGGCCTGCCCGCTGAAACAATAGCCTCTGCTGAAATTGCGTCGATCAAAAGCGAGAACGCTGAAATCTTCATCCCCGATTTGAACAAGTGGCTGGAGGTGCGCTCGCGCTATCTGAACTGGACCGATGGCCGCTTGGCACAAATGGTGATTGCTACCGACATCACGCCGCGCCGCATGGCTGAAGATTTGGCCTCGGCGCAGGCGGAAAAAGCGCAATCTGCCTCGCGCCTGATCACTATGGGCGAGATGGCTTCTAGCGTCGCGCATGAATTGAACCAGCCCCTGACTGCGATTTCCAACTATTGCACCGGCATGATCAGCCGCATTCAGGCCAAGCAAATCAGCGATGAAGACATGCTAGCGGCTCTGGAGAAAACTGCGCGCCAAGCACAAAGAGCAGGGCAAATCATTCAGCGTATTCGCAGCTTTGTGAAGCGCTCCGCGCCCAACCGCACGGCCAGCGATGTGAGCCAGCTGGTGAGTGAGGCGCTGGAGCTCGCTGAGATTGAGTTGCGTAGGCGGCAGGTGCGCCTGTCGTTTGATATTGCACCGAATTTACCCGCCTTGCATGTGGACCCGATTTTGATTGAGCAGGTGCTGGTGAATTTGCTTAAAAATGCGGCTGAGTCGATTGACCATGCCGAACGCCCAAGCAACAAACGCAGCGTGGAGCTGCGCGTGAAGCTGCGAGATCAAGAGGGGGTGGGCTCTGTGGTGGAATTTATCGTGACAGACAGTGGCAAGGGCCTAGCGCCCGAGGTGATGCAACGCCTGTTTGAAGCCTTTTTCTCCACCAAGGTCGAAGGCATGGGAATTGGCCTGAATTTATGCCGCTCCATCGTGGAGAGCCATCAGGGCCGAATGCTGGCTGAGAACCTCTACAATGGAGATGATGTCACGGGTTGTCGCTTCAGCTTCTGGCTGCCTTGCCAAGCCCAGCTCTTTGATGGGGGACGCACCGGTAGCTTTGCGGCGCTGCCGACGTGATGGTGAGGGATAAAAGAAGAAACGTGTTTGCTATAAAAAAATGAGCAATCTACGCAGGTTTTATGCCGGCTAGGTGCTGATTTAGTCTTAAATTTATTGATCTGAAGGTTGTTTCATGAGCTTGATCCCGAAAAAAGGCACAGTCTATGTGGTGGATGACGATGAGGCCGTACGCGACTCATTGCAGTGGTTGCTCGAAGGCAAAGACTACCGCGTGCGCTGCTTTGATTCCGCAGAAACCTTCCTCGCCCGCTACGACCCCCGCGAGGTGGCTTGCCTGCTGGTGGACGTGCGCATGGGCGGCATGAGCGGCATGGAGCTGCAAGACAAATTGCTAGAGCGCAAAAGCCCGCTGCCCGTGGTCTTCATCACCGGCCATGGCGATGTGCCGATGGCGGTCAACACCATGAAAAAAGGCGCGATGGATTTCATCCAAAAGCCGTTCAAAGAAGCCGAGCTGGTGAGCTTGGTTGAGCGCATGCTGGAGCAAGCCAAAGGCAGCTTCGCTGACCACCAACAATCCGCCAGCCGCGATGCTTTGCTGGCGAAGCTCACTGGGCGCGAGGCGCAAGTGCTTGAGCGCATCGTTGCAGGCCGCTTGAACAAGCAAATTGCCGACGATTTAGGCATCAGCATCAAAACCGTGGAGGCGCACCGCGCCAACATCATGGAAAAGCTGGGTGCGAATACGGTGGCTGATTTGCTCAAGATTGCTTTGGGCTCGAACGCTCCTAAATCCTGATTGAGACCAGTAACGCAGAAAACACAGAAATTTCACAGAAAACACAGAAAAAGAATCAATGTCTTTTTCTGTGTTTTCTTTTTCTGATTCTGTGTTTTCTGCGTTACTCTTTTCCTACGTTGACAAACCGACATCTCTCTGCGCCAGATAGATCAAACCTATGACCGCTCAACTCATCAACGGTAACGAACTTTCTGCCCAACTGCGCGCCGATGTCGCCCAACGTGCCGCCGCGCTTAAAGCCAAAGGCATCACGCCCGGTCTCGCTGTCGTTTTAGTGGGCGATAGCGCTGCGAGCCAAGT
>JAYVJQ010000356.1:0-16652 GCA_043769055.1 Allobrachymonas sp. | reverse complement strand
GAGCGCCTGAGCCAGAGCTTAGGCAGCGTGAGCGCGTTTCAATCCGCGCGCCCCGTGCGGGGCGCGACAGCTACGCTGGCCACCAACCTCCCCCGCGTGGCGGTTTCAATCCGCGCGCCCCGTGCGGGGCGCGACGCCCAAAGCACAGGCAGCGCCTGGAGCGGCAGCATGTTTCAATCCGCGCGCCCCGTGCGGGGCGCGACCGCTGCATTTTAAATGTTGCAATGTCGGCGCTTATTTCATTTCTTGCGCTAACATCGTGGATCACAAATGATTTAGCCACGGGCTACGCCAAAGTGGCATAAAAAAGCAACAAAATCAAATTGTTAAAGATCGCTAACCCACATAGCATTGCCATGAGAGCAAACGGCTAGCGCGGCGCACTTAGCCTACAAAATCAACGGATCGCGCAGCACATCAACGCTAGGTTTTGCGCCTAAGTGCTCTATTTTTTGCTGACCCTTCGCACCCAAGAAATAGAAACGCAAACTGTCGGTTTTAGGCTCGTAAATTGATTCAAGCTGCTGTCGCATTCTGACCCACTGCTCTGGGCTCACTTCGCATTCAAACACCGAGTTTTGTACGCGCAACCCATAGTCAAGGCATACCTTTGCAATACGCCGCAACCGCCTCTGCCCAGCCGTGCTCATGACGCTCACATCGTAAGTCACCAATACCAACATACGATTCCTTCTGAGTTTTCAGCGCAATAGATAAGGCGGGTAATGAGCCATATCGCCACGTAAATGCCGCGCAAGCAGCATGGCTTGGCAATGTGGGAGCAAACCAATTTTCACTTTTTCTTCAAGATAAGGATGCAAAATTTCCTCCTGCTTACGCTCTTGATAAGCAATGAGCACCGCTTTGCGAGCCTCATCTTTCAAGCGTACCGCGCCAGAAGCTTCTGTGACGAAATCACTCGCCTGGAGTTGCTTTCGATTCAAAAGTGTCAACACCAGCCTATCGGCCCAAGGAGCACGAAATTCCTCTAGCAAATCCAATGCGAGGCTCGCGCGCCCTGGCCTGTCTTGATGGAGAAAACCAACAAAGGGGTCGAGCCCCACGCCAGACAGCGCAGCCGAGCACTCCTGCGTGATCAACGCATAAATGAAGGAAAGCATGGCGTTCACAGGATCGGTGGGTGGGCGGCGCACTCTGCCTGAAAACACAAAAGAATTCTCACGAATGAGTGAATTGAACACAGCAAAGTAAGCTGCCGCAGCGTCCCCCTCTAAGCCCATGCTCTGCGCGACACTGCGCGATTGTGGAATCGTCTCAAGAGTGTGTTTGAGCCTAGATACAGCTTCAGTTATCGCAATACTTTCGCCATGGTTGCGCAACTCGCGCATGAGTACAGCGCGTGCATTTGCCACCTTCGCGCCCACAAACAACCGAGCCAACTCATTAGCGCGCTGCGCATCATCAGCAACGCGATATTGCGCCCGGCGAAGCAGCACATTACCCGTTTGCTTGCCCTGCACTTGCGCCAAGTAGCGCCCATATTCAGTAAAGAACGACAACCCAATACCCTGCTCTGCGCAATAGCCCATGAGAGCGGGCGACACCATGACTTGGCCAAAGCAGAGAATGTTTGCAATCGCCAAGCTAGGGTATTGCCCCAGCTTCTCGCCTTGATGCTCAATCACAATGGTTTCGCGCTCTTTGTGCAAATAGCTGTCTTGCCGCGTGATAAAAAGTGTGTTGAGTAGCTTTTTCATTCGGAATCAATCGCCACAAACATTTGCTCCACATACTTTGCTGAGCGATCCATCCTGAAAATGCTAGGCTGACAAATATCCAGCAACGAACATGCTTTGCAGCGCGATTTATGCGTTGTAGGTGCAGGTGTCGTTTGGCTGCGGAGCATGGAGCGAGTCGCGTCAATCACTTGCAAAGTAGCAGCCCTGAGCGATGCATCAATAACAATCTGCTCGCGCTTGCGCTCTTGCCAATACCAAATAGCGCCCGCATCAACCGTTGTCTGGCGCATCTCTTCAATGCAAAGCGCCTGCGCACAAAGCTGAATACGATCCCAATCCTCTATTTTTGGCTTTCCGCGCTTATATTCCACCGGGAAATAACGTCTTTCTTGCGTTTCGGGATTCGTTTCAATCTCCAGCAAATCCAGCTTGCCATGCAGCCCGTGAACCTCACTCTCCACCGCCACTGATCGCTCAAAGCGTACCCCTTTGCGCTGCTCCGGCGCACCTTGATCCACGCGCTCATGCAAGGCGTTGCCCTGCGCAGTAAAGATATTATCCGCCCAAGCCTGCTCAGTGTGAATGAGCGCGCATTGCCGAGGGCAATAAGCAAAATGCTGCAAAGCAGATAAGTCTATTCGATGCTCATCCATGCTCAACGACCATAAAATGCCAGCTCCGTTTGCTTATTTAAACAACTCAGCAAGCAACTCATCGCGCGACATGTTCTTTTCAACTGCTATGTCAGACAAAATCGCAGCCAAAGTGCCAATGCGCAAGGGATCATGCAACGGGACTGTGATGTGGTGCTGACTGGGCTGTTCGCACGTCAAACGAACGTGGCTGCCAGTTTGGCGAGTGACTGAATAACCCAATTGACGCAACGCCCTGATGAGCTCGGCACCCGTTAAATTTCGCGGTAGCTTCATGCTTACAGTCTCAAGCGGCCATCAGCTCATCGCGCACAAAGTGCAGGCGAATCACTGCTGGTAATTTGCCCTCATCAAAATGGCAATGCACCGCATCTTGCACCGCAAGCTTCAATTCAGCCTCTGTATCAGCCTCAGTAAAAATGGATGCCCCCAAGGCACGGGCGACATACCCACCCTCAGGAGCAATCTCCACAACAAAAACAATTTCAGACATTTCAGTTTTTCCTATAAAAAATAAAACGACATTAGAAACAAGCCTAGAGCATCGTTTCAACGGATACACCTGTCAAGCCCGATGCATCGCAAGTAATCTCATAGTCATCAAATGCGCTGGCTGGGCTGCCCTCTTCGCCTTTGATGCGCTTGACTTTCACAGTCTCAAAGAGCTTGTGTGCTGGCATGTTGCCCAATTCACTGTCGTGCTTGAAAACAAACAGTTTGCGTGCCGCCATTTCGCCTCGCGCTGCCGAGCGGTCATGCTCAAACATCATCTGCAAAGCTTGCCAAAGTTTTTGTAGATCGTTTTCAGAGAACCCCGTTTTCTTTGCAAGATTCGCCGATACAAAGCCATGCGCACGATACAAGCCATAAGGCACGATATGTTTACGCCCCATAGTGCGGTTGGCCCCTGATTGATCCGCAGCCTCTTCCTCTGTTGTCACAGCCATGCGCGTGATAGAAATTTCGAGTGGAATGATGGGATCGATGGACTTGGCAAAAGCCAGTTGCACCGGACCCCGAACTTGGCCGCTATTGGTCTTAGTCGTCATCACAGCACCAAAGCTGCGCACATCAAAAAAATTATTGCACATCCACTGCGTGATTTCTCTTGCTTTATCTTCTTCTTTGGGCATCTTTTTTGGTTCAGGAACAATGCCCAAGGCGTCATACGCCTTCTTATTTTGCAGATTCAAGATAGATTTTTCTTGCACATAAATATCGTAGCCAGCTTTACCTTCTCCAGTCAGCTGTACAAAATTACGGATTTTTCGCTTCAAGCAAACATCAGTCACAAGCCCTTTGCTCGATTCTGGGTCGAGACGGGGCATGTTGCCTGCATCGGGGTCTCCGTTCGGATTACCGTTGCTCACATCAAACAAATAAACGAACTCGTAGCGGTTTTGAATAGCGTTGCTCATGATTTACTCTCCTAGTGTTTCGGTATCTATGGTGTCGGTTTCAGTCGATTTCTTAGCAAAATACTTTTGCTTTTGATGGTAGTACCCCAAAGCAAACTGGCCTTGCTGATCAATAGAAAAGTGCTTTGGAAATTGCGCATCAAGCCCTTCCATTACCAGAGCTAAATCCTTTTTCAAGTTGATCGCATAGCCCGGCTTGTCTTTTCGGATCTTCGATAAATGATTTTGACTGCTGGCAATCAAACGAGGGAAAACTGAATACGGCACTGCGGATGCCGTGCCGTAATACCGATCCGCAATTCCAGCATTCAAATCCGAGCCTAATGCCGTGCTTTGAATTCGCTCAAGCACTGCAAATAATCTGCCTAAGCGGTAGCCAGGCAGCACGTTGTTTTCATCTAGTCCCATGGGTAGCTCCTCTAAGTATTGACCTTTTCGATATTTGCGCTGCAAAACGGCGCGGATCATCGCCACGCGAAGACCATTCACATCGCCATCCGAGCGAATTCTTTGAACCAACTGAGCCAGCAGCATGTGCGGATATGGCTGACCTGTGATGATGGCCCGCAGCAACTCCCCGGCTAATTGAGGCGGAATATTTTCACTTTTACCTTGCGCGGCAGTTTGAATGAGCAACCGCCATACGGAAGGCGGCTCTTTCCAAGGGATTGGCTGTATCGCTAAATCACGCCAATGCCAAGCCAAGTTTTCAGCAAGTTCACCAAAACTGCTGTTCATCCAGTAACGGATGGATAGTCTTGAAGCATTAGGCGCCAAGCCCAAAATATAAAACCGTGTAGCAGCATCAATATTTGGAGCAACTTCAGTCAATGGCATGCCTTTAGCAATTTGCTCCATAACAGGTTTGATTTGCGCCGCCTGTGCATCATCAGTCACGGGCATGTTCATCACCATACTAAACAGATCCTGCGCTTGTTGCTCTTGCTGCTGATCGGGAGCATGCGCCCAAAAGACTGTGCTGGCATCACCAACAGAGATACATTGCCGATTCTCACGACGCAGTAAATAATTTAAGGCTGCCGTGTAGGCGAATGCTGCTGCATCGGAGACTGGCGCATTCTCACCCTGCTCTTTACCAAACGAGGTGTATGACTCTGCGTTGAAAGAGACAATTGAACCGCCCGAGCTTTGCCCGCCGTAAACGCCTTTGATCGGCGGATGCAGGCGCGCAAGCGTACTTTGTTCGCCAGTAACGAGGCAACCGCCACTCACGGAATCATCGGCGGGTTCAAGCATGCGAGACCATATTGCAATGGCTTCGGAGCTTTCATGCAAATAAGTTTTTGTACCATCGAGCCTGAAGATCACATTCGAGTCAACTATTGCGGTTTTGCATTTAGATTGATCGAATTGCTCTGGCTTCCAACTTTGCAAGAAGAGAAAGAGCGCTCTCAGTCCCGCATCAGAACTTTCTTTCAAGGTTTGAATGTGATGATTTTTAAAAACTTCAAAGGTTTTTTCTGCCAGTACCCATGGCTGGGTTTTAGCAGCTTGCTTGTCTTTATTCCCTTCTACGCCTAAGACATAGGCCGTCTTATCCCATAGAAAATTGGGTTTTGCACCAGAGGTGCGCTTGACTGCTTGTGGTACAGGAAGAAGCTTGGGAAGTGGTTTTTTATCAGCGGACAGCAGAGATTGCACATCTACCAGTTGCCCATCTTTGGAGAGGATGAGTACATGGCTGATTTTTTCATCGCTGAAGCCATAGGGTGGTACTTTGGCTTGGCCGCTTGAATCGAGCTGCCCTGCAAGACGATGATAGTAATCATTGAGCGCCGTCAAGATCATGATTTGACCTCTTCCGCTTGGCGCGCGGGCACTGTGATCACACCTGCTTCAAGTTTGGCGCGAAAGAAATAAGGTGTATTGCCGTTGGAAAAATCAATATCGTGCAGCATCCAGCCTAGATCGCGAGATTGCTCAGCCTCTGCCAGCTGAGTCGCTGGCAATGCTTGCTTCTCTACAATCAAAGCAAATGATGCTGGAAACTCGCGCGTGCCCATGCAGGGTTGATGAAAGCACTGGCCGCTGGCTGCGCGGCGATTGAAGATGCTGATGTGCTTGGCTTCGTTGTCGCTGGCATCTGCTTTAGGTGTCAATACAAAATGCGCTTCAATGATGTAGCCCACATCGCGCAGCACAGTTGCGGCGCGCTGCTGGCGATCCTCTTCAATCAGCGTATGCAAGCCCTCTGTTGATTTGGCTTTCATAGCCGTACTTACATTGCGCGCTGAGATTTTGCTGCCTAGCTCGTTGCGACGCACAGATTCAAAGCGGATGGGCTTGAGCACATGGATTTTGTCCACCACCCAACTGATCGCAGGCTTCCAGTGAATCGCCTCCAAAATGCCGCGTGCAGCAGATGGCGTGATCACGTCATACGACACCCGCTCCACCTTCATTTCTGGCCGAGTGAAGCAGGCGTAGTCGCCCCAGATATGTAGTTTTATGCCGAAAGACACATGCGCTCCAAAAAAACAAAGTGGTAATTAATCCACGCGCCCAAACGGGCGCGACTAAAGCAAACCTCTTGGACAAAAAATCGGTTTCAACCCACGTATTGCTACGACCTCAGATAAAAAACTGACGATAAATTCCGCCGGCAAATACAAGTAGCAGCGGTATCACCCACCTCAACGGTAGCTTGAAGCAGCCAAAAAAAGTGATTTGCACCCCTTCTTCATCTGCTTTAGTGATACTTAGCATCCATTTGCTTTTACTCATTGCAACTCCACATCAATTTGATTGGATGGATATTATCATAGTTCCGATTATATGTACAAGATATCTATATTAAAATACTAGTTTCTCACTCAAAATGAAAGTCGGATCATCCCAACTAAGTCCGGCACCCAGTTTGTCATAAAGATCTGGATTGACCAATCGCCAGAACTGATGACCCAATTTTTCTGGCGCGACTAACTGCACTGCGCCAGCCTTGTGCAATTGCTTCAGCCCACTTTCGGGAATTTGCACGATGTAGGGCTGCAGCTTCTTGGCGCTGCTGGCTATGTTGTCTTTTATAGTGAGCAGATAAATCAATCTTTCTGCCCGCTTGTCAAAAGGCACGATCACGGGAATCATGTGGCTTTCTATGAGCTTGTAATCTCGGGCGACATTTTGAAAGGCGAAATCGAGGCTCGGTGCGTGAGCTTGAAGGCCTTCTAGGATTTTCTTTTTATCTAGGTTTGTGCCTTGCGCCCGATAAGTCAGCTCAAAGTAAAACTGCAATGCCTCAGGCGAGAGTAAATCGCCGCTGTGGTTGCGCACCACTTCTCGCATGCTAGCTGCCAATTGATCAAGCTCTGGGGGCGCTTTCCATTCGGGTGATTGGAATACCAAGACAGGGCTGGCCGCTTTCTCGCGCAGGCCATTGCGGTTGCATCGGCCTGCGGCTTGCGCAATCGAATCCAAGCCCGCCTCCGCTCGCAGCACACATGGGAAGTCCACATCAACGCCAGCTTCAATCAGCGAAGTTGAAATAACTCGGCAAGTCCTGCCCGCTTTGAGATCTGCTCGAATTTCTTCCAACACCTTGCTGCGGTGCTTGGCGCACATGAGCGTAGTGAGATGGCGAATGCCAGCCAAATCTTTACCACCATCAAACAAAGCACGGGCGTGGCGACGGTTGTTGACAATGATCAGCACCTGATCGTTTTTCTGCAAATGCTCCAGCAGTTGCTCATCTGTTTGAACGCTAATATGACTCACGCTCACGCGAGCCAGCTGCTCAAACAGTTCTGGCGGATTCGGAGCAATTTCACGCACTTCATCAAACCCGTTGTAGAAGCCTTGCGCGGTTGAAAGCGCGGGCTGAGTAGCCGTGCACAGCACGATGCTGCACTGATAGTTTCTAGCCAGCTCATCAATAGCGGCCATGGTAGGGCGAAGCAGCGTTAAGGGCAGCGTTTGCGCTTCATCCAAGATGATCACGCTGCCTGCAATATTGTGCAGCTTTCGGCAAGCCGAGGAGCGGTCTGCAAACAATGATTCAAAGAACTGAACTGCCGTGGTCACAATCACTGGCGCATCCCAATTTTCAGTGGCCACCTTGAGTTTGTCTCGGCTGGTTTTGTCGGGTAGCTTTGCATCTTCAAATGCACTGTGATGCTCTAAAACGGCATCTGAGCCAAGAGCACCAAATGCATCCCGGAACACTTTTGCATTTTGCTCAATGATGCTGGTGAAAGGAATCACATAAATCACGCGGCGCAGGCCATGCGTCAAGGCGTGGTCTAAAGCAAAGGCCATCGAAGTGAGCGTTTTGCCGCCACCGGTGGGAACGGTGAGTGTGAATAGCCCGGGCGCGAGTTCTGCACGCTCACGGCTTTTTTCGAGAATGTGTTGGCGCAGTTCATGAACGCTGCTGGAGCTGCTTTGAGACGAACTGAGTTGCACCAGGTAAGCATCGAGCTGAGTTCGCAGTGCGTTTAAATCTGGTGTGCGAGCGGCTCGTGGTGCTTTGCCTTCGAGCTTGCGATAAAACGCATCGGTGTCAATATAGTCTGCATCTACCAAGCATGAATAAAGCATGCGAACGAGAAATGCCAACTGAAACCCCTCAAAATCTTTGCGATGTTTCAGCTGAGGCGGTTTAAGCAGGGATGGCAGCTTTAATTCGCTCTTCCAAACAGTATCGAGGCTTGGGATTTGTTCTTTCAGACGCTGTAGGAGCGCACTTCGTGCATTGCCGTCATCCACTCCGTTGGCCAAGCCTGCGTGATGCCCTGCAATTGCGAAGGCCAGCAATTTGCCAAGCTTTCCGTATAAGTTAATAGCTTCCACAGCCCCGGCAGTCGAATGATTAACTCGCTGCGGATTTCCTTTGAGTCGCGCCTGAAATTCAGCGCTGTACTTGCCTAAATCATGAAGCAACCCAGCTATTTGCGCAAAATCAGCCAGTGGCGTGTACTTCGCAAATTGTTGAGCCAAATGACCCACTTGCGTTAAGTGATCGATCAATAGCTGCCCATCTGCACCACTCTGCAAATTCCCTGAATGCGCCAAAAAACTGTTCATTCAATCAGTATAACTAACTTTGTCAAATTGGCAAACAATTTAACAAAACTGCTTTTTCATCCTCACTGCCGGGCATGAGACCGCCACCTATTTGACCGGCGATGCCCTCAATATCTCTGAACCGCATCCGCAAAATCAATATCATTCGCTATTAATAAATGAGCACTCCGCGCATATTCCATAATGGCTACAGTCCAATTTCTCCTTAAAAACAGCCCTTCAAACCACTTCCAACTTAAACGCCACGCTCACCCGCAGATGGGGGCAAGTGCGTGGACCAGTTCAGCCCTTGTGGAGGAGGCGAGAGTCCACGAGTAGCGTGGTGTCGGGCGAGGCTCAGGCACTACGGATCATCTGGTCGCCTGTTATCACCTGCTTTGCGGTCCACACTTCGGGCACAGACTCACTAGGATTACCTCAACGAATCGGTGCAAGTGTTGCTGCGCTTTTAAGCATCCACCAAATCTCGCAGCGCATCTGGATTTCTTTGCGCCAGTTTGATCAGCGTGCGCGCTGCGCCAGAGGGTTGTTTGCGGCCTTGTTCCCAGCCTTGCAATGTGCGCACTGAGACACCGAGCAGTTTGGCAAATTGGCTTTGGCTCATGCCTGAGTTTTCGCGGGCAGCGATTACCGGGGAATACACCACGGTGCCTTCCCCACGCTTCATTTGCAGGACAGACTCGATCAGCTCTGCCTCCAGATCACGGCTGGCCTCCCAAGCTGCCAATTGCTTGTCAGTGAGGGGGAGCGGCGTGTCTGCCGTTGGAAGTTTGACTTTATTCAATCGCATCTCGCAATTCCTTCAAAGTGCTGGCTTTCAAGGTATCCAGCTTGGCCTTCGCATACATGAACAAGAGCACGGCCTAGCTGGTGGGTTGGGCACATAACATATTACTCTTAATTTCATAGCACTCCGCGCATATTCTATGAAGGCTACAGCCCTATTTCGTCTTAAAAAGAGCCCTTCAAGCCACTTCCAATTTAAACGCCACGCTCACCCGCAGATGCGGGCAGGCGCGTGAGGGTGCGCGGCCCATGTGGATGATGCGGGAGTCGAACAGCAGGGCTGTGTTGGGGCGGGGCTGCACGCTGTGCAAGATGTTGCCGCCCGTGCTGTAAAAGAGGGTTTCGCCTTCCCAGCCGAGCTGCCATTCGAGCATCGGGTAGTACAAAAACGTGTAGCAGCCGGGGCGATGATCGTCCGTATGCGGCTTGCCACCTTGGCCAAAGGTGTGGCCGTTGGCATATTGGCGAATCACGCGCAGGCGCTGGCCGACTTCGCCCTCGCAGCGCGCTTGAATGCCTTGCCAAAGTGCAGCGGCAGGCGCGCAACCGGTCAAATCCATGTGCCAAAACGGCTGGCCGGGCGATTGCGGATCAGTTTGGCTGCCGTAGCGCCAGCCGGAGCCTAAAAACACTTGCCACAGTTGCTGATGAAGCTCAGCAGAGGCCACTTGCCCAAATGCATGGATCAAACTGGGCACTGCGTTGGATGGGGGGGGAGTGGATGCGTCGGCCATATCGTGTCTGGGCGTGAACTGAAGAGGATGAATTATCCTAAATCCGGCAGTTGAACACGCCCGAGTGTGCTACTGGCAATTGGTGCAATTGGGTGTGTAGCGCTCTCACCCACTAGGTGAGTGGATTGATCACTGAAAAAGTTAATGGCTATACCACACCATCCTATCTATCTGCCCTGCATGCGTGCCTGCCGAATGGGCAATACGGCGCTCCACAAGGACTGTAAGGCGAGTTTGAGTTGCTGCTCGGCGTGCTCAGGCTGTGCATTGGCATCGAGGAGTAGCACGTGTCCATCATCCTGCCCTGCTTGCCAAGCTTGCTGTAATACACTGGGCTTGGCCTGACTGGGGCTGGGCGCGGCAAGGGCAGCGAGCTGCATGAGCGTTGCAAATGCGTGGCTTTTCGTGCTGACGGGATGGCCCGCTTTTTTCCAAGCAGCACCTGCCAATTCACTGGCTTGCATGAAGCCACTGGCCCAAGCGTGTAGGTCGTTGTCTGTCTTGCCGGCAACGCTGGAGATGTCTTTCCAAGCGGCATCGAACGATGGTTCTGCGACGAGGAAGGCGGCATTGAGCTGGTTGCAGAGCAACATGATTTGTTGCAAATCTTGGTTGATTGCATCGATCTCCGAGATGCCTTTTTTCTGAGTCAAGGGCTTCATCACGGGCTGGAGCAAGCCAATCCACTGCCCTGGCATCACCATGCCGGGCGACCAAGCAATGCCGCTGACGATGCCGTGCAAGCGGGGCAAATCATTACAGCGCTTGGCCAGGGCTGTCATATCGGCTTTGATCTCATCGAATGAGGGGACATGCGGCATGGGTTGCTTAGCCTTAGCGGGCTGTGCATCATGTGTTGTTTGCTTGGGTTTCTCAGGCGGCGGTTTGGGTAGATTCAAGGTTTTGAGCCAACTGAGTGCACCCGTTTTTAGCCAGAGCGAGCGCATTTCCATGCGATAGAGCCATGCTTGCATCTGCCCGCCCACAAGCAGGCCAGGGCCGCTTTCTTCCTGTGGACGATCCAGCACATCTGGCACAAGGCTGCTCGCGAAATTCGGAAAATCGTCATGTGCTGTGCGCAAAATCGCCTCAGCCTGCTCAGGTTGACCTTGAACAAAGTAGCACAAAGATCTTTGATGCAGCGCAGGTGGGAAGTCGCTGGGATAGCGCAAGAGCACCTCCAAGGCTTCGTCAAATCGCCCGGTGTGCATATAGCGCTCGACCAGCAGCTCGCGCCAGCCGTGGTTGTCATTGGGGTTGAGTTGCAGCCCCCAGCTGAGCCATTGCTCACACACTGCGTTGTCATGCCTGTCTGCTGCCGTTTGAATCGCTTGTGCTAAGCAGCGCAATGCGGGGCGATTGTTCATGATTGCCCAAGGCAATTGCGCAGCATGCCCTTCTGTTGATGCGCGCAGCAGTTGCACGGCCCATTGGGAGAGCTTGAGAATTGCTGACTTGAGTTCGGGTGGGCTGGCATCGTCACGCAGATCCGCAGCGCAGAGCAGCAGGTCGTCCACAATATCCCAACTGAACCAAGCCTGCGGGTTTTTCGTGAGAAACGCGAGCACTTGAGCTTCTTGATCAAAGCAATCTACCGGATCGCCATACAGATTCGTCGTTTCTGGCTTTTCCACGGCAAACTGTCGGTGCCAGCGCTTGTCAAGATTGGCCAATGCTTTGCTCTTGCGCAATTCAATCGCTCGCGGCAAAGCCTTGGCTATGGGTGAGTCGAAATCATCGAGCACAATGGTTTCATACATCGCGCTTGCGGCTTGCATATCGAGTTGCTCAGGAATGAGGGCCACCCAGGCTTTGAAGGCTGCAATATCGCGCTCTATATCGGCATCATCTGGGTCAAACGCGTTGTCATCATCAGCTTGAGGATCACGTATATCGTTCAGACCTGCCAAGCCCCGCTCTCCCATCGCCAAAATCGCATCAGCCAACTCCGGAATCCCAATTTTTCGAGCCTGCGCTGCAAGCAAAGGCGCTCTTTGGCGCGCTTCATCTTGCCTGCCCTCAGAGATCAACAGAGTCATCTCGGAATACAGCCATGGAACGTAGCGCGGGTTGCGCTGCTTGGCCTGCTGAAAAACCGCCCAAGCCTGAGCTGTTTGGCCTGAATCGCTGAGCATGCCGACCCAGCGCAGGGCTGCGCAGCTGGCCAACTCTTTGGCTGGGTGGGAGACCAAGCGCTGGGCCAATGCCAAGCGTTTACTTTCTAGCCCCATGTCCAGATAAGCGCTAAGCAGAGCATCAAGAGCTGTCTCATGTCGATCATTGAGCTTATGCGCACCACTGAAAAGCTCTTCCATAGCGGCCACTGTTTGCTCGGGCCTACCCTGCAGATTCCAGCTGAGACCCGCTTCGCCCAGCATATCTGCAGGCATAGCACGAACGCATTGAATGAGCTGCTCGCCCTCTAGTTCGCACAGCGTGATCCAGCGCATATCGATTTCTTGGGGCAAATGGAAATTTCTTGCATTGGGCTCGCAGCACTGTTTGTACTTGTGCCCTGAGCCGCAATAGCAAGCATCATTGCGGCCGATTTCAGGCAAGCCACGTGCGCGCCAGCCGTTGCTAGGCACAGGCACTTGCGCCCAAATGGCCCTGGCTGTGAGTAACGCGCTGCGCCGCCAAGTGCCCGGTTCCTTAAACTCGGGTAAATCGGGCGAGTAGGCAGCAGATTCTTTTGCAAACCATTCCCCAAAATCGTGAAGGTTTTCACCGCGCAAAATGCGCTCAATTGAGGTCGCAAAAATATTTTGTGTCAGCATGCTTGAAATACCCGTTAGATGACTAGTAAGACAGATACAAATCGTCTCTTAAAATCAGATGGTGAATGATTTTAAGCTTCCCACCTCCGCTTTGATCTTCGACATGGATGGCACCATGATCGATTCGATGCCTTATCACGCCAAGTCGTGGGCGGTTTTTGCGCAGCGCCATGGGGTGACGATGGATTTGGCAGAGCTGATGCGGCGCACCACGGGGCGCACCGGGACGGAATGCATGGGCGAGTTGTTTGGCCGCCCCATGACGCATGATGAGGCGCTGCCGCTGGTGCAGGAGAAAGAAGAGATTTACCGCGAGATGTTTGCCTCTGAGTTTTGCGAGGTGAAGGGGTTCAAAGCGTTTTACGCAACTGCGCGCAAGCTCGGCCTCAAAACTTGTGTGGGCACAGCGGGGGATATTCACAATGTGGCGTTTGCGCTTTCGCTCTTGATGCTTGATGAGTCACCGCATGCAGTGATTCGCGGTGATATGGGGCTGCCGGGCAAGCCGGAGCCCGCTATCTTTTTGGAAGCATCGCGTGCAGTATCTGCGCCGGCTAGTGCCTCAATTGTCTTTGAAGATGCGCCTTTGGGCATCGAAGCTGCACGCCGCGCGGGCATGCGGGCGGTGGCAATTTGCTCGACGCATTCTGCTGACGAATTGGCCGGGCCGCATGTCATCGCAGCGGTTAAAAATTATGATGAATTGATGGCGCAGGGCTTTTTGCAAAGCCTGAAAATCTCGCCCGATGCAAGCAACTTCTCCGTTCAGGCTGAGCCTGTCGAAGCCCTTCGACAAGCTCAGGGCGAACGGTAAAACAACGATGAAGTAGAAAGAAAATTTATGTTCAAGGATGGCTCTGCCCCCTCAACTCTGATCAAGCGCGCAGACTACACGCCGCCGCCGTTTTGGATCGACAGCGTGGAGCTGACGTTTGACCTCGATCCCGCAAAAACTCGCGTGCTCAATAAAATGCGCATCCGCCGCAACCCAGACGCTGCGCAAGATGCGCCGCTGCGCTTAGATGGCGGCGAGCTCAATTTAGCGCGCGTGCTGGTCAATGGCGCGGGCTGCTCGTTCAAGATGGATGGCGAGGCGCTGGTGCTGGACAACCTGCCCGCCGAATGCGAGCTGGAGATTTTTACCACCTGCAACCCGGCGAAAAACACCTCGCTCACCGGCCTGTATGTGAGTCAAGACACATTTTTCACGCAGTGCGAAGCCGAGGGCTTTCGCCGCATTACCTACTTTCTTGACCGCCCCGATGTGATGGCCAGCTACACGGTCACGCTGCGTGCTGACAAAGCCAAATATCCTGTGCTGTTGTCTAACGGCAATTTGGTGGAGAGCGGTGATTTGGATGATGGCCGCCACTTTGCCAAGTGGATCGATCCGCACAAAAAGCCTTGCTACTTGTTTGCCCTGGTTGCCGGCTCACTGGTGGCGCGTGAGCAGCGCATCACCTCGCGCGCAGGCAAAGAGCATGTGCTGCAAGTCTTCGTGCGCGCGGGCGATTTGGATAAGACGGAGCACGCCATGAATTCGCTCATAGCATCCGTAGTGTGGGATGAAGCCCGCTTTGGCCTGCCGCTGGATTTAGAGCGCTTCATGATCGTGGCCACCAGCGATTTCAACATGGGCGCGATGGAAAACAAGGGCCTGAACATCTTCAACACCAAATACGTGTTGGCCAACCCCGCGACTGCGACTGATGTGGATTACGCCAACATTGAAAGCGTGGTCGGCCACGAGTATTTTCACAACTGGACGGGCAATCGCATCACCTGCCGCGATTGGTTTCAACTGTCTCTGAAAGAAGGCCTCACCGTCTTCCGCGATCAAGAATTCAGCCAAGATCTGTGCCCCACGCAATCGGCTCGCGCGGTGAAAAGGATTGAAGATGTGCGCGTGCTGCGGCAAGCGCAATTCCCCGAAGATGCGGGGCCCATGGCCCACCCCGTGCGCCCCGATCAATACGCGGAGATCAACAATTTCTACACAGTAACGATCTACGAAAAAGGCGCAGAAGTCGTGCGCATGATGCAAAGCCTCGTGGGCCGCGCAGGCTTTGCGCGCGGCATGACCGAGTATTTCAAGCGCCACGATGGCCAAGCCGTGACTTGTGATGATTTTGCCAACTCGATTGCCGAGGCCAACCCCGGCTCGGCCCTGCAAGTGCTGCTGCCGCAATTTTTGCGCTGGTATGCGCAAGCGGGCACGCCGCGTTTGAGCGCTACTAGCGCATACGACGCAACCACGCAAACCTACACACTCAACTTCACCCAAAGCTGCCCACCAACACCCGGTCAAGAGAGCAAAGAGCCTTTCGTCATTCCGCTCGCACTCGGCTTGATCGACCCTGCAACTGGGCAAGATATGTCGCTCCAGCTTGCGCACGAAGCGCAGCCCGTGCCTGGCGCGCGCACCTTTGTGCTGACGCAGGCCAATGAGAGCTTGCGGTTCATCGGCGTGACGAGCGAGCCCGTGCCATCGCTGCTGCGCGGTTTTTCTGCGCCCGTGATTTTGGAGTTTGCTTACACCGAAGCGCAGCTGCTTGCTCTGCTCGCGCACGACAGCGATGCGTTCAACCGCTGGGAAGCTGCTCAGCGACTGGCCCTGCAAGTGGCTCTGCAAGCGCTGCAAACTGGTACTATTAATTCAATAGCAAACTCTATATATTCTGCCTCGGTAGATAGCCATTTTGATGCCCAAAACTTCGCGACAAGTGCCTACCTAGCCGCTCTGCGCCATTTACTGCGCGACACAACACTGGATGCTGCATTCAAAGAACTGGTGTTCACTTTGCCCGCCGAAACTTATATTGCTGAACAGCTTGCCGTGGTTGATCCGCAAGCGATCCACGCGGTGCGAGAAGGCATGCGACAGGCCTTGGCCACAGCTCTGTTGGACGATTGGGCTGCCACCTATGAGGCTAATCAAGACACAGGCGGCTACTCGCCCGACGCAGTCAGCAGTGGACGCCGTGCTTTGGCCAATCTTGCCTTGCAGATGCTCTGCCTGGGGGCTGTGGGCTCAGCGCGTAACATCTGGCATGGCAAGGCGTATCAGCGCTTCAAAGATGCTGGCAACATGACCGATCGCTTCGGCGCTTTGGCGGCCTTGGTGGCCAGCGGCAGCGAGCATGCTGCGCCTACCTTGGCCAAATTCCACGCGCTGTTCAAAAACGAAGCGCTGGTGATCGACAAATGGTTCGCCCTGCAAGCGGGCCGCTCAGATTGCGGTGGCGATGTGCTCCCACAGGTGCGCGCGCTCATGAATCACCCCGATTTCAACCTCAAAAACCCCAACCGCGCCCGCAGCCTGATCTTCAGCTATTGCAGCGCCAACCCGGCTGCCTTCCACCGCGCCGATGCTGCGGGTTATGTGTACTGGGCTGATCAAGTTTTAGCCTTGGATGCCATCAACCCCCAAGTGGCCGCCCGCTTGGCCCGCGCACTCGACCGCTGGAAAAAACTCGCGCAGCCTTACCAAGATGCCGCGCGCCATGCGATTGAGCGCGTTGCAGCGAAGGGTGATTTGAGCAAC